>JASFKL010000041.1:0-17199 GCA_050118655.1 Gammaproteobacteria bacterium
GCGGGTGCGGCATACACCGTCACCTGGGATGCCGCCGGTACCAACCTGGCGCCGGTGAATTGCGCGAATGTGGATATCGATCTGCTGGCCTTTAGCGCTGCTTATGACAGCTACACGAAATACTCCCTGGCCAACGGGGTTCCGAACAGCGTGGGAAATCGCTCCGTGACCTTTCTCGCAGCGGCGGATACCCACCCCAGGACTCGAATCCGGGTCAAGTGCAGCGACAATGTTTTTTACGATATCTCCGACAATGACGTGAATCTGACGCCCAACATCACTCCCGCGACGACATTGGACGATACCGCTGTAAAAGTCTATCGATCGGGGAATATTTTGCTAACCAGCACCTCGGCGCCGGCCTGCGGCGCGGTGGCGAGCTGTGCCGAGTCGCCGGCCGCGGTTGTCAACAAAGATACACGTAACTGGAACGGCGATTCTTCCGCGGTGGATATTCGCTGGCTGGCGCTGTTGGTGCTGGCGGTCGGGCTGGTAAAGCTGGGCCGCCGCTACGGCTTGCAGTGAGTCTTGATGATGGCGTTGTATTGCAGCGCGTAAGCGCGGGCCTTTTGCATCAGGCGCAGGTGTTCGTCGCTGCGCACCACGTCCGAGATGCCCTCGATAAGCTGCACGCCGCAGCTTTCCTCGTACTTGATGACTTCGTCGGCGGCGACGCCGGGAATATTGACCGAACGCGTGGCGAGCCCGAGCAGGCGCAGATCGTTTTGCTTGACCGCCTGGTTGGCGTCGGCCTGCGGATCGGCCGTGTCCAGCCATTGCAGTTTTTGCACGTAGGGATCGATGTTGCCCGAGGAAGCGCAGGCCGCGAGGAAAGCGGCACAAAGAAGAACAATCGCGTAAGGCTTTGACGATCGCATGAGGCTATTCCATTCGGACGAATTCTCGTTGGTGGTGCCCAGGAGAGGACTTGAACCTCCACGACCGTTAAGTCACTAGCACCTGAAGCTAGCGCGTCTACCAATTCCGCCACCTGGGCATGGCGCGGGAATATACACCACTCGGTAGTTGCTCGGCAAATGTTTCTATATACTCGCGATCTTCCATTGGATTATCTATGTCAAAAAACTCCAGAACGACCTCGAAAGACCCTTTCCATGGGCGTGAAAGCGCCAATTACGACCGCCCGATAGCCAGCCGCGAGCACTTGCTCGAGCTGATTAAATCGCAGCAGGTTCCGGTGCCGCAGGATTTCATCGCCGAAAGCCTCGGCTACGTCGAGGAACCCGAACTCGAGGCGCTGCGGCGCCGCCTGCAGGCGATGGTGCGCGACGGGCAGCTATTCCGCAACCGCCGCGGCGGTTACCTCAGTTTCGATCACATGGACCTCGAAAAGGGTTACGTGCAAACCCACCCGGACGGGTTCGGATTTCTGCGCCCGGAATCGGGCGGCAAGGATATTTTCCTGCCGGCGCGGGAGATGCGCACGCTGATGAACGGCGACAGGATCGCGGTCAAGGTCACCGCCTACGATCGCCAGCGCGAGCGTTCCGAGGGGGCGTTGATCTCGATCCTCGGGCGCGCCCACGAAACCCTGGTGGGACGGTTTCATCGCGAAAGCGGGATAGAGTTCGTGGTGCCGGACGACAAGCGCCTGGTCCAGGACGTACTGTTGAAACGCGAGGTCGGGCATACGGCCACGCCCGGTGAAATCGTGCTGGTGCGGATCACCGACTATCCGACCCAGCACAGCCAGGCGATCGGCGTGATCGAGCAGGTGCTCGGCGAGGAGAATGCACCCGGCATGGAAGTCACCATCGCCGTCAATACGCATCACATCCCGCACCGCTGGAGCGAGGAAGTGCTCGCCGCGGTAAAGAATTTTTCCGAGCAGGTGGCGGAAGCCGACAAGCGCGGCCGGCGCGATCTGCGCGACCGCGCCTTCGTGACCATAGACGGCGCCGATGCGCGCGATTTCGACGATGCGGTCTACTGCGAGTCTCTCGACAAGGGGTACCGGCTGTACGTCGCCATCGCCGATGTCGCGCATTATGTCGAGCGGGGTTCGGCACTCGATCTCGCGGCGCAGGAGCGCGGCACCTCGGTTTACTTTCCGGGCGAGGTCATTCCCATGCTGCCCGAAATTCTCTCCAACGGGCTGTGCTCGCTGAAACCCGAGGTCGACCGGCTGTGCCTGGTCTGCGAAATGGATGTCAACGAGCGCGGCACGATCGGCCGTTTCGATTTCTACGAGGCCGTGATCCACTCGCGCGCGCGGCTGATTTACGACGACGTCGCGGCGGTCGTGTTCGACGGCGAAAATCCGGGTAAGCGGCCGATCGCCGGGGTGGTCGACGATCTCCAGCGCCTGCGCCAGGTTTACCGGGCGCTGGCGAAGGCGCGCAAGCGGCGCCATGCGATCGACTTCGAAACCCGGGAAGTAGTCTTCAAGTACGATCGGGATCGCAAGATCGAGGCGATTCTGCCGTACCAGCGCAACCAGGCCCACCTGCTGATCGAGGAATGCATGATCGCCGCCAATATCTGCGCGGCGCGGCAGCTGAAACAAAAAAAGATACCGACGCTGTACCGGATACACGAGGGTGTCAATATCGACAAATTGCCCAATCTGCAGGAATTTCTCGCCAGCTTCGGGATTCCCCTCGGCGACGACAACCCGACCCCGGCCGATTTCGCGCGCATCGTCGAGCAGGCGCAAAAGCGCCCCGAATCCGACATGATTCAGACCGTGGTGCTGCGTTCCTTGCTGCAGGCGAGCTACAGCCCGAACGGCAAGATCGGTCATTTCGGCCTGGCGCTGAAGGATTATGCGCATTTTACCTCGCCGATACGCCGTTACCCGGACCTGCTCGTGCACCGCGGGCTCAAGTACTGGATCCGGCAGGGTTCGCGGCAGGGTTTCAGTTACGATTTCGCGCAGATGACCGAACTCGGCGAATCCTGTTCGCGTTACGAGCGCCGCGCCGAGGACGCGACCCGCGATGCCGCCGACTGGCTGAAATGCGATTATCTGCAAAAGCATATCGGCAAGCGCTACCAGGGTATCGTCAGCGCGGTGACCAACTTCGGACTGTTCGTGCAGCTCGACGATCTGCTGATCGACGGGCTGGTGCATGTCACCGCGTTGAAGCGCGATTATTATAATTTCGATCCCGCGCATCACCGCCTGGTCGGCGAGCAAAGCGGTCGCCAGTATCGGCTCGGGGACCGTCTCGAGGTCGAGGTCGCGCGCGTCGACATGGAAGACCGCAAGATCGATTTCGACCTGGTCGCGGCGCTCGACGAAAAACCGGCGGGAAAGACCCGCCGCAAGGGCAAGAAAAGGAAACCCGGCAAGGGGAAAGCCGGGGGCAAGTCGGGCAAACAGCGCGGCGCCCGCGGCAAGTCCCGGTGAACACCAGCCTCGTCCACGGCATTCACGCCGTATCCCGACGCATCGAACAGGCGCCGCGTCTCTGCCTCGAGCTGTATTGCACGGACCGGCACAACCCGCGCCTGCAGCGCTTGATCGAGCAGGCGCGCGCGGCCGGCATCACGCTGCACTTCGAGTCCCGCACCGAGCTGACCGCCCGCTGCGGGACCGACAAGCACCAGGGCTGCGCGCTGTTGACGCGTGAAACCGGGAAAACCGCCGACTTCGCACAATGCCTCGAGTCGATAACAGCGGACAGCCTGCTGCTGGTGCTCGACGGGGTGCAGGATCCGCACAATCTGGGCGCCTGTCTGCGCACCGCCGATGCCTGCGGCGTCGACGCGGTGATCATCCCGAAGGATCGCGCGGCCGGCGTCAACGCGACGGTGCGCAAGGTCGCCGCGGGGGGCGCCGAGTCGGTGCCGCTGTTCGAAGTGACCAATATCGCGCGCAGTCTCGCGCAGCTGAAACAGGCAGGCGTATGGATATACGGCACCAGCGAGGACGCCCCCGAAAGCCTCTACGATTTCGACTTCGAGGGGCCGGTCGCGCTGGTCATGGGCGGCGAGGGCGACGGTATGCGACGCCTGACGCGGGAATCCTGCGATCACCTGCTCAGCTTGCCGATGCGCGGCGCGGTCGAAAGCCTCAACGTCTCGGTCGCCACCGGCGTCTGCCTCTACGAAATCCTCCGCTCCCGCAACACCTCCCCTAAATTCGGGTCAGAGTAAAATTAAATATATTTTACTCTGACCCGAATTTATCGGCGTCGAAGGGGGTCTGCTTGCCCTTGCAGTAGCACGGCGGGTCGGGTAGAATCCGCGCTCCCTGATTCGTCCGCCCGTCTCGGCGGGTCGAATCGCTCCTTGCTCCACAGGTTCCGCCTGGGGGCATTATCCCGAGAGGAGACAGATGAGACATTACGAAATAGTGTTTCTGGTCCACCCTGACCAGAGCGAGCAGGTGCCCGCGATGACCGAACGTTATCGCAACATGATTACCGGTTCCGGCGGCAAGGTGCATCGCGAGGAAGACTGGGGACGACGCCAGCTCGAATTCCCGATCAAGAAGATCCACAAGGCGCATTACGTACTGATGAATATCGAGTGCGACCAGGAAGTACTCGACGAGCTCGAGTCCGCGTTCCGCTTCAACGATGCCGTGTTACGCCACCTGACGCTTTCCTGCAAGCGCGCAATCACCGAAAAATCGGCGATGATGAAGGAAGTCGAGCGCGAGGAATCGGCCAAGTCCGGCGATCGCAAGCCCGCTTCCGGCGCGAGCGAGGGAACTGGCAGCAAGGACGGTGACGACAAACCGGCAGAAAAGGTAGCCGAATCTGCCGCCGAGCCGGCATCCAAAGACGAAGCCGAGACGGCTTCCACCGAAGCAGGAGCAGCCTAGTCATGTCACGTTATTTTCGCCGTAAAAGATATTGCAAGTTCACCGCCGAAGGCATCGAAGAGATCGATTACAAGGACCTGGAAACCCTGAAAGAGTACATTACCGAGACCGGCAAGATCGTACCCAGCCGCGTGACCGGGACCAAGGCCAGGTACCAGCGCCAGCTCGCGACCGCGATCAAGCGCGCCAGGTTTCTTTCGCTGCTGCCATATACCGATCAGCACAAGCTGAGATAAATCCGGTGAGTGTCACGATGCTGACACTGGCAAGATATACTCTGAAGGGCCCCATCCAGGCGGCCTCGGTAGTGGGTTTGCTGGCAGTGCTGGCGGTATTCATGATACCCCTGCTGGGCCAGTCGCCGGCGACCTTGCTGCTGACCCTGGCCACCAATTTGTGCGCGGTGGTGCTGGTCGGTTTGATCATCCTGACCCAGGGCCCCGGTTCGGGGCTCAAGGTGATCGCGTCTTCGGCGGTGGCCGCGTCGCTGGCGGCCTGGATGGTGTTGAAATCGCCCGAGCCCGGGATTTCGATGGTCGTGCTGCAGTGGGTGCCGGTGATAATTCTCGCCCAGACACTGCGCAGCACCAAGTCGCTGGCGGTTACGGCGCTGGCCGGAGTCGGGATCGGCATGGTCGTCATTCTGCTGCAAAGCCTGTACTGGTCGCAGCTGGAATCGACCTGGTTCACGCAGATCATGGCGCGCGAGAACGGCTCGCAATTGAGCGACGAAGAGCGTCAGCAGCTGGCCCAGTTCGTACGCCTGCTGATGTTGCTGTTCGCCAGCAGCCTGTACCTGATGTACATGCTGGTGATCTTCGCCGCCCGCTGGATGCAGGCCAGGCTGGCAGAATCGGAAGGATTCCGGCAGGAATTTTGTGCACTGTCGCTGGGCAAGCCCGCTGCCCTGGTGGCGGTAGTGGCGGTACCGCTGGGGCTGTGGCTGCAACAGGCCTGGCTGCTGAGTTTTGCGTTCCTGGCGATAATCGCCTTCATGTTCCAGGGCATCGCGGTGGTGCACAGCAAGCTCGGCAAGAAGAAACAGGCGTTTGCGCTGCTGATACTGTTTTACGTGCTGCTGATATTTACCTGGCAGATCACGGGCATATTGACGTCGATCACCGGCATGATCGACAACTGGCTGGGTTTCAGGGAAAAACCCCGGAAACCGGCCGCGTAACTTGAATTAGAAAAGAGGTAATACGATGGAAGTCATTCTGTTGGAAGAAATCGAAAACCTGGGCACGGTCGGTGACAAGGTCAGCGTCAAGTCCGGTTTCGCGCGTAATTTCCTGGTGCCGCAGGGCAAGGCCAAGATGGCGACAGCCGAGGCTATCGCCGAGTTCGAAGCGCAGCGCGCCGAGCTCGAGCGGGCGGCCGAGGAAGCCAAGGCCGAGGCCGAACAGCGCAAACTGGCCATCGAGGCGCTGGACGTGATTCGCATCGAGGCGCGCGTCGGATCCGAGGGCAAGCTGTTCGGTTCGGTCGGCGTCGCCGAGATTTGCGATGCGATCGAGGCAATCGGCGGCGATGTGCAGAAAAGCGAGGTCCGCATGCCGGAAGGCGCACTGCGCATGACCGGCGAGCACGTCATCGACGTCCACCTCTACACGGATATCGACACCCAGGTGACGGTCGATATCGTCGGCGTGGAGTAAAGTCCCGACCGCCGACCCGCCGGGGTCGCCGATATTCGGCGATCTCGGCGTAATGCATTTCGCGGACCGCGAAATAGGTTTATCATTAGCGGTCCATGTCCGAGCCCCTGGTAGAAAATGTCTGAAATCTCGTCCCGCGTTGCGGAACTGAGCCAGCGTGTCGACGACCTCAAGGTCCCGCCTCATTCGCTGGAGGCCGAGCAATCGGTAATCGGGGGGTTGATGCTGGACAATCGCGCCTGGGACTATATCGCCGATATCGTCAACGAGCAGGACTTCTACCGGCAGGACCACCGGCTGATCTTCCGCGCCATGAACGCGCTCGCCGAGGACGACAAACCCTACGACGTGGTCACGGTCTCCGAGTGGCTCGGTTCGCGGGGCGAACTCGAATCGACCGGCGGACTCGCCTACCTGAGTATTCTCGCCAACGACACCCCGACTGCGGTCAACGTCAAGGCTTATGCCTCCATCGTGCGCGAATACTCCGTGCTGCGCAGCCTGATCCAGATCGGTAACGAGATATCCGCGAGCGCCTACAACGCCGACGGCCGGCCGAGCAAGGAATTGCTCGACGAGGCCGAGCGCAAGGTGTTCGCGATCGCCGAGCAGAGCGCCGGCAATCGCGAGGGTTTCGAGGCGATCAACGACCTGCTCGGCCGCGCGGTCAAAAGGGTCGAGGAGATGTACCGCAACAAGGAGTCGATCACCGGCATCGCCACCGGTTTCAGCCTGTTCGACGACAAAACCTCGGGATTGCAGAGGTCCGACCTGATCATCGTCGCCGGCCGGCCGTCGATGGGCAAGACCAGTTTCGCGATGAATATCGCCGAAAACGCGGCCCTCAACAACGAGCGCGCGGTCGCCGTGTTCAGCATGGAGATGCCTGGCGAGCAGCTGGCGCTGCGCATGATGTCGTCGCTGGGCCGTATCGATTCGCACAACCTGCGTACCGGCAAGCTCGACGACCACGACTGGCCGCGGCTGATTTCGTCGGTCAACATGCTCTCCAAGGCGAAGCTGTTCATCGACGATACCCCGGCGCTGACACCGACCGAACTTCGCGCCCGTACCCGGCGCCTGAAGCGCGAACACGGACTCGACCTGGTGGTGGTCGATTACCTGCAGTTGATGCAGGTCTCGGGTACCACCGAAAACCGGGCCACCGAGATTTCGGAGATTTCGCGCTCGCTGAAAGCGCTCGCCAAGGAACTCGACGTGCCCGTGGTGGCCCTGTCGCAGCTCAACCGAAGCGTCGAACAGCGCCCCGACAAGCGCCCGGTGATGTCCGATTTGCGCGAATCGGGCAGCATCGAGCAGGATGCCGACGTAATCCTGTTCATTTACCGCGACGAAGTCTACAACCAGGACAGCGCCGACAAGGGCGTCGCGGAATTGCTGATCCGCAAGCAGCGCAACGGCCCCGTGGGCATGGTCAAGCTCGCCTTTCTCGGACAATACACGCGCTTCGAAAACCTGGCCTTCGATCAATACGGGGGAGAGTTTGAATAGCCATGGCGCGCGCCGGCATCCCCATGCGATTATCGATCTCGACGCGCTAAGACACAATTACCATTATCTGAGGCAGAAAGCGGGCGGTAATCGCGTGATCGCCGTCGTCAAGGCCGACGCCTACGGGCACGGCGCCACCCGGGTGACAGAGGCGCTGGCCGCGGATGCAGACGCTTTTGCGGTCGCCACTGTCGGCGAGGCGGCAGCGCTGCGCGGGGCCGGAATATCGCAGAAAATTCTGGTGCTCGGCGGATTCGTCGATGCCGGCGAACTGCAAACCTGCATCGAGCTCGCGCTCGACCCGGTTCTGCACCATGCATTTCATCTCGAATGCCTTTACGACAGCCCGGGATTGAATGATCTCGACGTCTGGCTGAAGATCGATTCCGGCATGGGCCGGCTCGGATTTCCGGTCGACCAGGCTCGCGGAATCATCCATGCGCTAGGCAACCTGGATACGCTCGGCAGTATCCGCCTGATGACCCATCTCGCGAACGCCGACGACGTCGAAAGCACCCTGACCGAAGCGCAACTCGAGCGGATACGCGAGCTGGAGCTGGACCGCTACGAGTGGGCTATTGCCAATTCGGCCGGTATTCTCGGCTGGCCAGACGCACATCATCTGTGGGTGCGCGCCGGGATTGCTCTCTACGGCGCCGATCCGATGTCCGACCGCGGGCAGACCCCGCGCGAGCTGCGCCCGGTGATGACGATGAAATCGAAGGTGCTGGCGGTCAACCCGCATGCGCGGGGCGACACGATCGGCTACGGCGCCACCTATACCTGCGAGCGCGATATGACGATCGCGGTGGTCGCGACCGGTTACGCGGACGGCTATCCGAGGCACAAGTGCGAAACCGCGCGGGTGGAAATCCACGGCCGGCTGTGCGACGTCGTCGGCCGCGTATCGATGGACATGATCACCGTGGACGTCAGCGAACTGGCGTCGCTCGCGGTCGGCGACGAGGTTACGCTGTTCGGCGCCTCGCCCGAGGTCAACGAGCTGGCGGAGTGTTCCGAAACCATCGCCTACGAGGTACTCTGCAACGTCGGCGCCCACGTGCGTCGCGACTACGTCGGCTGATTTTCGCGCTCGCCGGCCGGGATCGAACCGGCCGCTCGTCGCGCGGCGGAACCGACGGGGCTTAAGGACATCCAACCCGGGGAGAATATCGGGAGAGTGAACATGAGCGATATCGAGGCGGAATCGACGATCGGCGGCGCGCCTCTGTCCGCGAGGGAACTGGCGCGTATCGACGGCTACTGGCGGGCGGCAAATTACCTGTCGATAGGACAGATTTACCTGCTGGACAACCCCTTGCTTCGAGAGCCCTTGCGACTCGAACACATCAAACCGCGATTACTCGGACACTGGGGAACCACGCCCGGGCTCAACCTGGTTTACGCTCACCTCAACCGCGTCATCAATGCACGCGATCTCGACGTGATATTCGTGACCGGTCCCGGCCACGGCGCTCCCGGGATCGTTGCGAATACCTATCTGGAAGGCAGTTACAGCGATCTTTATCCAGACATATCCCGCGATTCCGAAGGCCTCGCTCGACTGTTTCGCCAATTCTCGTTCCCCGGCGGAATTCCGAGCCACACCGCGCCGGAAACACCGGGCTCTATCCACGAGGGCGGCGAACTGGGCTATTCCCTGAGTCATGCCTTCGGCGCCGCTCTCGACAATCCCGACCTGGTCGTGGCCTGCGTCGTCGGCGACGGTGAAGCGGAGACCGGACCGCTGGCCACCGCCTGGCACTCGAACAAGTTTCTCGATCCGGCCGGCGACGGCGCCGTGTTGCCGATTCTGCATCTGAACGGTTACAAGATTGCCAATCCCACCGTGCTCGCGCGGATCAGCGATGACGAGCTGCGGCAGCTGTTCATCGGCTACGGTTACACGCCTTACGTGGTACAGGGCTCCGATCCCGCAATCGTACACCAGAGCCTGGCGGCAACCCTCGACCGCGCATTCGACGACATTCGCGAGATTCAGCAGCGGGCGCGCGTCCGCGACGACGGAACCCGGCCGCGATGGCCGATGATTATCCTGCGTACCCCCAAGGGCTGGACCTGTCCGCGGCAAGTCGACGGCCTCAGGATAGAAGGCTACTGGCGCGCGCACCAGGTGCCGTTCGCGGAGCTTGCCACCAATCCGGAGCATATCCGGATCCTGGAACAGTGGATGAAGAGCTACCGGCCGGAGGAATTGTTCGACGAACAGGGGACGCTCGAGGCGGAATTCGCCGGACTCGCGCCCGCCGGCAGCCGGCGCATGGGTTCCAACCCGCACGCCAACGGCGGCCTGCTTCTGCGCGATCTCGAATTACCGGACTACACCGCCTACCAGATAGCGGTCGCACGACCGGGAGGCACGATCGGCGAGGCCACGCGCCGGTTGGGCGACTATCTGCGCGACGTCATGCAGGCCAACCGGGAGTCACGAAATTTTCGCGTCATGGGGCCGGACGAGACCGTTTCCAATCGCCTGGGGGCCTTGCTGGAGGTTACCGACCGCAGCTGGATGGCCGATATCTACGACTACGACGATCACCTGGCGCACGACGGGCGGGTCATGGAAATCCTCTCGGAGCATACCTGTCAGGGCTGGCTCGAGGGATACCTGCTGACCGGCCGCCACGGATTCTTTTCCTGCTACGAGGCGTTCATTCATATCGTCGACTCGATGTTCAACCAGCATGCAAAGTGGCTCAAGGTCAGCAAGGAAATTGGCTGGCGCGTGCCGATAGCCTCGTTGAACATCCTGTTGACGTCGCACGTCTGGCGCCAGGATCACAACGGTTTTTCGCACCAGGATCCCGGTTTCATCGACCACGTGGTCAACAAGAAGGCGAGTATCGTGCGCGTCTACCTGCCGCCGGATGCCAATTGCCTGCTACGGGTCGCCGATCAATGCCTGCGCAGCCGGGACCGCGTCAACGTCATCGTGGCAGGCAAGCAACCCGAACCCCAGTGGCTCGATATGGATACCGCGACCAGGCATTGCGAGGCGGGAATCGGAATCTGGGAATGGGCGAGCAACGACGCCGGCGAACCCGATGTCGTCATGGCCTGTGCCGGCGACGTGCCGACCATCGAAATCCTCGCCGCGGTCGAACTGCTCTACCAACTGGCCCCCGACCTCAGGATACGAGTCGTCAATGTCGTCGACCTGATGACCCTGCAGCCCCGCGAAGAGCATCCCGACGGCCTCGTGGACGGTGATTTCGATGCCCTGTTCACCACCGACAGGCCGATCGTGTTCGCCTTTCACGGCTACCCCTGGCTTATTCATCGCCTGACCTACCGGCGCTCGAATCACAGGAATCTGCACGTGCGCGGTTACAAGGAAGAGGGAACCACCACCACGCCGTTCGATATGACGGTACTGAACGATCTCGATCGGTATCACCTGGTGATAGATGTCGCCGACCGGGTGCCGAAGCTCGCGAACCGGGCCGACTTTATCAGGCAACGGATGCGCGAAAAATTGATCGAGCACAAGCAGTACATCACCCGTATCGGTCAGGATATGCCGGAAATCCGTGACTGGACCTGGTCTGCGCGGAGTGGGGATCGGAAAGAAGATTCTCCCGACGAAGGCGGATCGAACGGGTAAACGGTATTCGGAGTAAAATAAGATTCATGAAAATACGTGTCGTAATCGTGCTTCTGCTCGTCGCCGCGACGGCCGCGGGGATTTACTGGTGGCTGGAGAATAAACGTGCGCCGGTGGACGAGTCGACCTTGCTGCTCTACGGCAACGTCGATATTCGCGAGGTGCGCCTCGCTTTCAACGGCAGCGAGCACGTCGCCGATATCCTGGTCGACGAAGGCGACCGGGTGACTGCCGGACAACTCGTCGCGCGCCTGCACACCGAGCTCCTGCAGGCGGCGGTGGACCGCGCTCGCGCCGATGTCGCCGCGGTCGAGGCGGAAGCGCACGTGGCGCAACTGAGTTACCAGCGGATGCGGCAGATGTCGGAACGCAAGCTGGTCTCGAAGGCGGAGCTCGACGAGGCCGAGGGCAAGACCCTGGCGGCGAAAGCGCGCGTAGGCGCGGCCGAGGCGGCGCTTGCGGAATCCGTTCAGGCGCTCAGCGACGCGGAGATGTATGCACCGGAAACCGGCGTGATCCGCGAGCGCATCGTCGAGGAAGGCGATTTCGTCACCCCGCAGACCCCGGTGCTGACGATGGCGCTGCTGAATCCGGTGTGGGTCAGGACCTATCTTCCCGAATCCTACCTCGGAAGGATCAAGCCGGGTGCCGTCGCGCGCATCACCACCGACAGCTTTCCGGGCAAGGAATACGAGGGCTGGGTCGGAGCGATATCCCCGACCGCCGAGTTTACGCCGAAAAACATCGAAACCCCGGATTTGCGAACCCGGCTGGTCTACCAGGTGCGCATCTTTGCCTGCAACCCGGGGCGGGAATTACGTCTCGGAATGCCGGCCACGGTCGAACTCGCTCTCGACCAGAAGCAATCGTCGGTAGAAAATCCGGAGGAGCGCTGTTCGTCGGCCGGGTCCAGGCCGTGAACTCCGATACCCCCGCGCTGAGCTTGCGCAACGTCAGCCGCGCCTTCGAGGTCGGTAAAGTTCGCATAGACGCGCTCGTCGATGTGTCCATCGAAATCGGACCGGGCAGGATCAGCGGTTTGATCGGGCCCGACGGGGCGGGTAAATCGACACTGATGCGGCTTGCCACCGGGTTGCTGTTGCCCGACCAGGGTGAGATCCGGGTGTGGAGCACCGACCTTGCCTCGGACCCGCTCGAGGTCCAGTCCGAGGTCGGCTACATGCCGCAGCGCTTCGGTCTCTACGAGGATCTCAGCGTGCAGGAAAATCTCGACCTGTACGCCGATCTACAGGCAGTCGAGCCGGACCTGCGGCGGGACAGGTACGAGGAATTGATGCGGATGACGGCGCTCGGACCTTTCGCCTCGCGCCTGGCCGGACGTCTGTCCGGCGGCATGAAGCAAAAACTCGGCCTCGCCTGCACCCTGGTCAGCACCCCGCGGCTATTGCTGCTCGACGAACCCACCGCCGGCGTGGACCCGATTTCCAGGCGGGAACTGTGGAGCATTATCGAGCGCATGGTCCGGGAACAGGGGATGAGTGTCCTGTTGAGCACGGCTTACCTCGACGAAGCGGAGCGTTGCGACGAAATCATTCTCATGCATCAGGGCCGGGTTCTCGGCCAGGGAAGCCCGCGGCATTTCAGCGAACCGATGCGCGGCCGCAGCTTTCATTTCCTGGCTCCTCCCGCTGACAGGCGGCGTCTGCAGCGACGCCTGAGCGAAGCGCCCGATATCGTCGATGTGGTCATGGATAACGAGAAGCTGCGCGTGGTGACGCGGACCGGCGTGACTGCGGAGCAAGCCGCGGATTTTTCCGATCTCGGCGAACTCCGCATCGAAGCGGTCGAACCGAGTTTCGAGGATGCCTTCGTCGCCATCCTGAAGCAGGCGGGGGTTGTCGAACCGACTGCCTTGAACGTGAAACCACGCTCGATCGAGGCTGACGAAACCGTGATCGAAGTCGACCGGGTGCAGAAACGTTTCGGCGATTTCTTCGCCGTCAAGGGTGTCAGTTTCAGCGTCAGGCGAGGCGAGATCTTCGGCCTGCTCGGCGCCAACGGCGCCGGCAAATCGACGACTTTCCGGATGCTCTGCGGGTTGCTCCCGGCGAGCTCGGGCGAATTGAAAGTCGGCGGGGTCGACTTGCGGCGCGCCGCCGCGAAAGCGCGCAGCGGACTGGGTTACATGGCGCAACGATTTTCCCTGTACGTCAACCTGACGGTAACGGAAAACCTCAGTTTTTTCGCCGCCAGCTACGGCCTCTCGCGCAAACGGCGCAGGCAGAGAATCGCCTGGGCGCTGGAGACTTTCGAACTTTCCGAATACGCCGACAGCGATTGTGCCGAGCTGCCGCTGGGTTACCGGCAGCGCCTGGCGCTTGCCGCTGCCCTGCTGCACGAGCCGGATATCCTGTTCCTCGACGAGCCGACCTCGGGCGTCGATCCGCTGGCGCGGCGGGAATTCTGGCTGCGCATCAACGCCCTGGCCGAATCCGGCGTCACGGTACTGGTGACGACTCATTTCATGGCGGAGGCGGACTATTGCGACCGGCTCGTGATCATGGCCGACGGCGAACTGCTCGCGCAGGGGACGCCGGGAGAGTTGAAGTTGCGGTTTCGCAGCGAACGGCTGCCGTCACCGAGCATGGAAGACGCATTCATCGGCCTGATACAGGAACGTGAACGGGAGGAGGAAGCAGCGGCATGAGCCCGTCGGCGGCGACTCGAATGCGGCTGCGTGCGATGGTTCGCAAAGAGAGCCTGCAAATCCTGCGCGATCCATCCAGTATCGCGATCGCGTTCGTAATGCCGGTCTTCCTGTTGTTGTTGTTCGGTTACGGCGTATCTCTGGATGCGAAAGACATTCGCTTGGGCCTGGTGGTCGAACAGGCGGATGCGAATACGGCCAGTCTGAGCGGCGCGTTCCAGCATTCGGATTTCTTCATTCCGCTTGCTTATTCTAATATCCAGGAGGCCGAACAGGCGCTGCTGGCGCACGATGTCGACGGTATCGTCTGGCTGCGCAGCGATTTCAGCAGCCGCCTGCTGCGCGGCGGTAATGCGCCGATCGGTGTCTTCGTCAACGGCGTCAACGCGAATCAGGCGCGCATCACCGAGGGTTACATCCAGGGAGTGTGGCAAGTCTGGCTGGCGAAATACGCCCGCGAACAGGGTCGCGAACTCGAGCCGCCGGTCGCGATCGAGCCGCGCATCTGGTTCAACGCCGCGGTGCGCAGCCGTGATTTTCTTATTCCGGGCCTGATCGCGATCATTATGACCCTGATCGGTGCAATGCTGACATCGATGGTGGTCGCGCGCGAATGGGAGCGGGGTACGATGGAGGCGCTGATGGTGACGCCGATACGCATCTGGGAAATCACCCTGGGCAAGCTGTTGCCGTATTTCGTGCTCGGTATGGGCGGCATGCTGATGAGCGTGGCGCTGGCGCTGTGGCTTTTCGAGGTGCCGCTGCGGGGATCCTTCGGAGTACTGCTGGGCGCGTCGGCGATCTACATGATGGTAACCCTGGGGATGGGGCTGTTGATTTCCACCGTCGCCCGCAGCCAGTTCGTCGCCGGCCAGGTCGCGCTGGTGGCTACCTTTCTGCCGGCCTTCATCCTCTCGGGTTTCCTGTTCCAGATCGGCTCGATGCCGGCCGTGATCCAGTGGATTACCCATGTCATCCCCGCGCGCTATTTCGTCGCGATTCTGCAAACCGTGTTCATGGCCGGCGATGTCTGGCCGGTGTTGCTCACCAACAGCGCCGCGCTGCTGCTGATGATGATCGTTTTTCTGGGCCTCGCACGGCGTAACTCCAGGAAGCGGCTCGATTGAAACAGACGCTGCATCAATCTCTCGGTCAGTCGTGGCAGCGCGTCCTGGCGCTGTCGATCAAGGAATTGCTCGCGGTGCTCAAGGACAGGCGAAGCCGCATCGTACTGGTGGTACCGCCGATTCTGCAGTTGCTGGTATTCGGTTACGCTGCGACTTTCGATCTCAACGATATCCCGGTCGCGGTTTACAACGAGGACCGCAGCGCGCCGGCCCGGGAACTGATCGCACGCGTCGTCGGTTCGCCGCATTTTCATTTACTGGCCCGTATCGAAAACGATGCGCAGATCGCTCCGCTGATCGACGACCGGGACGTACTCGTCGTGCTGCGCCTCGGGCAGCGTTTCAGCGCCGATCTCTACCGTGGCCGGCCGGCCAGGGTGCAGTTGATCATCGACGGACGCAACTCGAACACGGCGCTGCTGGTCCAGGGTTACCTGCGCAGCATCATCCAGGAATTCAATCTCGACTGGGCCCGGCGCCACGGGCAACCGCCGCCGCCGGCCACGGTGGAGGTGCGTTCCTGGTTCAACAGCAATCTCGAGTCGCGCTGGTTCATAGTGCCCGGTATCGTCGGCCTGTTGTCGCTGGTGATCACCACCATCGTCACCGCGCTGTCGGTCGCGCGCGAACGCGAGGCCGGTACCTTCGACCAACTGCTGGTGACGCCGCTGCGGCCGGTGGAGATCCTGATCGGCAAATCTGTTCCCGGTATCCTGATCGGCCTGTTCGAGGGCTCCTTCATCCTCATGATGGCGGTCCTCTGGTTCGAGGTGCCGTTGAACGGCAGCCTCGGCGCGCTGTACATCGGCATGTTCCTGTTCATTCTCTCGGGCGTCGGTATCGGACTGATGATTTCATCGCTTGCCCTGACCCAGCAGCAGGGCATGCTCGGGGCTTTCCTGTTCATGGTACCGGCGGTGATACTGTCGGGATTCGCCACGCCGATCGAAAACATGCCGGCGGTGGTGCAGTGGATCACCTATGCCGACCCGCTGCGTTATTTCCTGGTCGTATTGCGCGGCGTCTTCCTCGAGGGCAATACCGCGCCGATGCTGGTGGCCTATTACTGGCCGATGGCGCTCATCGCCATGGTCACCCTCAGCTTCGCCGCGTGGCTGTTCCGTCACCGGATGAATTGAGCGGGGTCGAGCAGCCATGCAGAGCAACCGTTATTTACCACGCTCTCTCCCGGAACCCCTGCAACCGCTCGCGGACCTGGCCGTCGATCTGCGCTGGAGCTGGCACCACGGCAGCGACGCGCTCTGGGAACAGGTGGACCCCGACCTGTGGGAGGAGACCGGCAATCCCTGGCTGATCCTCGAATCCGTTTCCAACCAGCGCCTGGCCGAGCTAGCCGACGACCGCGGCTTCGTCGAGGCACTGCGCAGGCTAATCTCCGAGCGCGACGAGCATTTTCGCACCGAAGCCTGGTTCCCGAAGCAATACGGCGACAGGTTCGACGGGAGTATTGCTTATTTCAGCATGGAGTTCGGTGTCAGCGAGTCGCTGCCGATATACTCCGGGGGGCTCGGTGTTCTCGCGGGCGATTTCATGAAGACCGCCTGCGACCTCGACGTACCGGTGATCGGTGTCGGCTTGCTCTACCAGCAGGGCTATTTCCGGCAGGCGATCGACGCCGCCGGCGAACAACTCGAATTTTATCCCTTCAGCGATCCGACCATGCTGCCGGCGGTGCCGCTGCGCGACGACGATGACGAATGGGTCCGGATCAGCATCGATTTGCCCGGGCGTCTGCTGTGGCTGCGCGCCTGGCAGGCACAGATAGGCCGTCGCAGGCTGCTACTGCTCGACAG
>JASFKL010000042.1:0-17019 GCA_050118655.1 Gammaproteobacteria bacterium
GCTCGACAGTACCCGCGAGGCCCATGACCTGGCGCTGCTGCTGCGCGCCGGCGCCCTGCGCGCACCGATGGTCATCGTCGAGGAGCGTACCGTGGGACCGAGCCTGGGCCACGAAAATATCCGGCGTGGCTTTATGTCGGTAATGACCGGCTTCGCGCTGGTGCTGATTTTCATGGCGGTTTACTACAGGCTTTTCGGCCTGGTCGCGAACCTGGCGCTGAGTCTGAACCTGGTATTGATGGTCGCGATACTATCTATTTTCCAGGCGACCCTGACCTTGCCGGGCATCGCCGGTATCGTCCTTACCGTGGGCATGGCGGTCGATGCGAACGTACTGATATTCGAGCGGATTCGCGAAGAGATACGCAACGGAAATACGCCGCAGGCGGCGATATACGCCGGCTACGAAAAAGCTTTCGGCACTATCGCCGACGCCAATATCACGACCTTTATCGCCGGCATCGTGCTGTTCGGATTCGGCACCGGGCCGATCCAGGGCTTCGCGGTGACGCTGATGATCGGTATCGTCTCGTCGATGTTCACCGCGATTTTCGGTACCCGCGCGGTTATCAACCTGATTTACGGCAGTAAAAAACATATTACCCGGCTGGCAATATAACCATGGCGATATTTCCCAAACAGATCGATTTCATGCGCGTGCGCTATGTGGCGATGACGATTTCGGTGCTGCTGATCATCGGTTCGGTGGTAAGCCTGGCCACGCTGAAGTTGAACGTCGGTATCGATTTTACCGGCGGCAGCATCATCGAGGTCGGTTATTCGCAGCCGGTCGAACTGGAGCCGATCCGCAATGTGCTCGAAAGCGGCGGTTTCAAAGACGCCATCGTGCAGCATTTCGGCAGCGCCGACGACGTACTGATCCGGCTGGTTCCCGACCGCACGAAGGACAAGGCCGAAATCAGCTCCGAGGTCATCTCCTTGCTAAAGTCGATCAGCAACAACGAGATCGACGTGCGGCGGGTGGATTTCGTCGGACCCCAGGTCGGCGACGAACTCACCGAGGACGGCGGACTGGCGGTGTTGTACTCGCTGATCGCGATCCTCGTCTATGTCGCGTTTCGTTTCGAATACCGCTTTTCGCTGGGCGCGGTCGCGGCGCTGATTCACGACGTGATAATCACCCTCGGCGTATTTTCGGTGTTGCAGCTCAATTTCGACCTCAGCGTACTGGCTGCGATCCTGGCGGTTATCGGCTACTCGTTGAACGATACCATCGTGGTATTCGACCGGGTAAGAGAAAATTTCCGCAAGATTCGCAAGAAACCCCCGCTCGAGGTGGTCAACGCTTCCATCAACCAGACGATATCGCGTACCTTGATGACTTCGTTCACCACCTTGCTGGTGCTGTTTGCGCTGTTTTTCCTCGGCGGCGAGGCCATCCACGCGTTTTCCACCGCGTTGATCGTCGGTATCGTGGTCGGAACCTATTCTTCCATATACATCGCCTCCACCGCTGCCCTGCTGCTGGGTATCAGCCGCAGCGACCTGTTACTGCCGGAAAAAGATAGCGAGGATATGGCAAGGCCATAGCCCGGGAGGAAAGCATGCATATAGATCCCGAATTGATTGACGAGTTGAACCTGCTCAAGCGTTTCAGCATGGGCGGCCCGGTCGCCATGGACGTGCACGACAATCCCGATCCCGCGATAGTCGCCGCCGCGGCGCGCATGCACGAAAAAGGCTTGATCACCGAGCCCGATGGCGGTCAGTTGACCGATAGCGGCCGGGAGGCCATCGAGCACATGGAGCGCCTGTTCAACCTGCTCGATCCGCCGCTCGAGCCGATCTAGGCACGCCGCGCCGAGCCGATCCCGAAATTTTCATGAAACCCCCGGCGACGAAGCCGTCGAGCGCGAGCCGAGTTTCGACCTTTAACCCGGGTTTTGGTTGCTGCTACCCTGGTCCGGGTCGCGCAGCGTTTTTCGATTGCGATTTCGATACCTGCCGATAGATAAAAATTATCGAATATTTTCGAAATTCGCCGTCAAAATTCTGGCAGCTTGGACTAGACTAGAGTGTAAAAGCCGAAGCCGTCAAAAAAATGGCTAATCGATAAATCGCATTTCGGGGTACACAGGGGTAATGGAAAATAGCGGAAATCTGGACAGCAACGAAGTACTGGTTGTCGATTCCAACTATACGCGCGGGCATGCGTTTCTCGCCGTACTTGGCTTCATCAAGGTTGAAGCCAAGCTCATCACGCCCGAGCAGTTGCCCGATATCCCGCGCAGGGAACTGTTTAATTACCTGGCGATTTTCAGCATCGGCGGCGAAGAAATCACGCGCTTCTTCATGGAGCGCAATACCGAGGAACAGTGCCAGTACCCCGTCATCATGCTGGCCGACCGCTGGGAGCTGAGTGCGCGGGAAATCGTCGTGCAAATGCCTTTCATATCGGGCCTGTGTTTCCAGTCGGATTACTATTCGCTGGCCCAGGTGCTCGACCAGGCGCGCAAGCACAACAAGCGCGAGCGCCGCATGCAGGCCCGCGATTGCCAGCCGCTGATCGGCAACAGCAACGCGATCGAACGCATCAACCTGATGATCGACCAGGTAGCCGATACCAACGCTTCCGTGTTGATACTGGGCGATGCCGGTACCGGCAAGGAAATCGTCGCGCGCAATATCCATGCGCAATCCTCGCGCAGCAACAGGCCTTTCATTCCGGTCAATTGCGGTGCGAGCCCGTCGGACATGCTCGAGAGCGAGCTGTTCGGACAGGAAAGAAATGCCCTCGGCGACGGCGGCAGGGCCCGCCAGGGTCATTTCGAACTGGCCGAGGGCGGGGTGATCTTTCTCGACGAAATCGGCGACATGCCGTTGTCGGTGCAGGGCAAGCTGCTGCGGGTACTGCAGGACCGCCGCTACGAAAAAGTGGGCGCTACGCGCGCGCTGAAAACCGACGTACGGGTTATCGCCGCGACCCAGCGCCGGCTGGAGGACGCGATCGCCGAAGGCAGATTCCGCGAAGACCTGTATTACCGGCTCAATGTATTCCCGATCGAAGTGCCCCCGCTGCGCGATCGGAGGTCGGATATCCCGCTGCTGATCCAGGAGATGATCACCCGTATCGAACGCGAGAACCGGGGTTCGGTTCGCCTCAGCAAGAAAGCCGTGGCGATGTTGCAGCAATACGACTGGCCCGGTAACGTACGCGAGCTCGCCAACCTGATCGAGCGCCTGGCGATCCTGTTTCCTCACGGCGTGGTCGATTCCAGGGACTTGCCCGAAAAATATCAAAGCCATACGGCATCGGGTACCAACGGAAACGGCGAGCATCGAGGGTTGGCGGCACCCGAGCACCCCGGTATCAGCGAGCTGCCGAGCGACGGTATCGATATGAAGAAATATCTTACCGACATCGAAATTTCACTGATCGAGCAAGCCCTGTCGAAAACCAACAACGTGGTCGCCCGGGCGGCGACGATGCTCAACATGCGGCGCACCACGCTGGTGGAAAAAATGCGCAAGTACGAGATTGAACGTGTCGACTGAAAACGAAGACAATCTGGTCTATACAGTAGCACTTTATCCAGGCCGCGGACGGATTCGAAGATGCGCCGAAGCCGACAGGCCGCGAACTCCCGGTCAGCGGTGCCGACGCACAGGTTAAAAATTCTCGCCACGCCTCGAATAGTTGCTGGACCCCGCAGAGGGGGAATGTTTTAATCGGCGCGGTTTTGGAATTGCAGATAGAGGAATTTGAAATGGGAATTAATATGACGGTTTCCGACGATGGCAGCGAGGTAACCATTGCGGTCGCCGGCAAGTTCGATTTTCAGCTCTACGACGAGTTCCGTGCCTGCTATGCGGATACCGCGGGCAGCGGCGTCCGCTATGTGGTGGATTTGGCGGAAACCGAGTACCTCGATAGTTCCGCGCTGGGCATGCTGCTGTTGCTTCGCGAGCACGCCGGCGGAGAAGCCTCTACGATCGAGATAGCGCGCGCCTCCCCCGATGTGCGCAAAATACTCGACGTGGCGAACTTCGGGAAGCTGTTCAAACTTTAGGCAGGTAGCCGTCGATGATCGAATACGCCGAAAAACGCGACTTTCTGCGCATGCCTATCGATTGCGAGTTGAATTTTTCGGAGGTCGATAGCGACCGGAGCTACCAGGGTAACGTGATCAACCTGAGCAGCAAGGGTATCCTGTTCACCTCCAGCCAAAGTTTCGATACCGGCACTCGCCTCGATATTGTTTTAACCCCGAGCAATTCCATCACTCCGCCGATGCGGGCCCGGGTCACCGTGTCGCGGGTCGTCGCCAGGGAGGTGTTATACGATATCGCCTGCGAAATCGACGAGGCCAAAACCTGACCGGGATCGAACGCGGGCGCGGGCCGATCAGGCCGGCGTATAGTGGCTCTTGACGTAATCCTTCACCAGGCCGATGAATTCCTCGGCAATCCGCTCTCCCTTCAGGGTCACGGTCTTGGCGCCGTCTTCGTACACCGGCGCCACCGGTTGTTCCCCGGTTCCGGGTAAACTGATGCCAATGTTGGCGTGCTTGCTTTCGCCGGGCCCGTTGACCACGCATCCCATCACCGCCACCTTCATCGCTTCGACACCGGGGTAAGTCTTTTTCCACTGCGGCATCGAGGCATCCAGTTCCTGCTGAATCTGTTTCGCCAGCACCTGGAAGTATTCGCTGGTCGTGCGCCCGCAGCCGGGACAGGCAGTGACGCTGGGGGAGAAGGCGCGAATGCCGAGCGACTGCAGGATTTGCTGGGCGACCTTGACCTCGCGTTCGCGCGTCGCGCCGGGTTCGGGGGTTAGCGAAACGCGGATCGTGTCGCCGATGCCCTGTTCGAGGAGAATCGCGAGCGCGGCGCTCGACGCGATGATGCCCTGGTCGCCCATGCCGGCCTCGGTCAAGCCGAGGTGCAGCGCGTAGCGGCATTTCTCGGCAAGCGTTCGGTAGACCTCTACCAGGTCGGGTACGCGGCTCATCTTGCAACTGATCACGATGCGTTCGGCGGGCAGGCCGATCTGCTCGGCGAAAGCCGCGCTTTCCAGCGCCGAGTCGATCACCGCCTGGCGGTTTATCGCTTCCAGCGGCAGGGGATTGGAGAGGCCGGCGTTGCGGTTCAGCAGGTTGGCCAGCAACTGCTGGTCGAGACTGCCCCAGTTCACGCCGATACGCACCGGCTTGTCGTGCCTGCAGGCGATTTCGACCATTTCGCTGAACTGCGGATCGCGCTTTTTACCACGCCCGACATTACCGGGATTGATGCGGTACTTGGCAAGCGCCCGGGCACAGGCTTCGTGTTCCCTGAGCAGCTTGTGGCCGTTGAAGTGAAAGTCGCCGATCAGCGGCACCGGGCAGTTCAGGCGCTCGAGTCTTTCGGCGATATGCGGCACCGCGCCGGCGGCGGCATCGTTGTTGACGGTAAGGCGCACCAGTTCGGAGCCCGCCTCGTACAACAGCCTGACCTGTTCGACCGTGGCCTCGATATCCGCGGTATCGGTATTGGTCATCGATTGCACCACGACCGGTGCGCCGCCGCCGATGGCGACTCCGGAAACATCGACGCGATGGCTTGGCCTGGTGCTGATCATCAAATGCGGTCCGTGGGCTGGAGGCGCCTAATAGTAAAGAACATTCGCCGCCAGATAAAGCCTGGTCGAGATGACTTCCGGCGATCCGGATAACAGCGGGGATTTCGCCTGCCGGGCCCGCGGCGGCGGCAAAATCTCCCGCGGAATGTTTCGCGCAGCGGGCAAAACCGCTAGAATCCCCTGCCGCACTGCCAGGAGTTGCCCCCGTGTTCGACCAGGTTACCGTTATCGCTTTCGATCTCGACGATACGCTCTGGCCGTGCATGCCGACGATTCATCGCGCCGAGGAGACGCTTTACCGCTGGCTCGAGCGGCATTACCCGCGAATCACCGAAGGTCACGAACCCGCCGAACTGGTCGAATTACGGCGCCAGTTCAGCACTCGCGAGCCGCGCTACGCGGTCGACATGACCGCGATGCGTCGCGATTTTCTGCAGCAGCTCGGCAACTCTCACGATTACGACGGCGAACGGGTCTCGCGACGCGGATTCGAGGTTTTTTTCCACGCCCGCCAGCAGGTCGAGTTTTACCAGGATGTGCTGCCCTGCCTGCGGCGGCTGAAACGCCGCTATCGTCTCGGCGCGATCAGCAACGGCAACGCCTGTGTCGTCCACGTCGGTCTCGGGCACCTGATCGAACATTCGGTCAGCGCCGCGGACGCGCAGGTAGCCAAGCCGGACCCACGGATATTCGAACAACTGGCGCAGCGCTTCGATGCCGCGCCGGAGGAAATCCTTTACGTCGGCGACCACCCGGTTTACGACGTGGTCGGAGCCACCGAGGCCGGATACCATGCGGTTTGGGTCAATCGCGGAAGTTCGCGGTGGCCGGACGAGCTGCCCGAACCCGGGCACGAGGTCGCCGATCTGCACGAGCTCGAATCCCTGCTCAGTGACTGAGAATCTGCGTCATACGATCCTCCACCTTGCGCGCCAGAATGGGTTGCGCGATTTCGGTCGGGTGGATGCCGTCTTCCTGCATCAGGGCGGGATCACTGGCAGCGACGCCGTCGAGGAACCTGGGCAGGTAGTGGATCCCGGATTCGCGAGCCACGGTTTGGAATACCTGCTGGAACCTGGCGTTATAGGCGGCGCCGAAATTAGGCGGCATACGCACGCCGATCAACAGCACGACGATGCCGCTATTCTGCGCCAGGCGCACCATCTGCCGCAGATTTTCGGTCGTCTGCTCGAAATTGAGCCCGCGAAGCCCGTCGTTGCCGCCCAGCTCGATAATCAGGTGGGTGGGCCGGTGCTCGTCCAGCAGGCGCGGCAGCCGCTGCAGCCCGCCGAAGGTCGTTTCCCCGCTGATACTGGCGTTGATTACGCTTGTTTGCGGGAATCTTGCCCCCATATCCCTGGCAAACAACCGCGCCCAGCCCTTGTCGAGCGGTATATTGTGGGCAGCGCTCAAACTGTCGCCCAGAATCAGGATCTTGATCTCCGCGTGAGCGGCCGCGGCGCCGCCGTGATATGTCAGCAGGACGAACAGGAATATGACCGAAAACAATCTTTGCATTGAGTTGAACCGGGTGGGGAAGACCGTGGATACGCCCGAGGGCAAGCTCGATATCCTAAAGAATATCTCGCTCGATGTTAAGTATCGCGAGGCGGTAGTCATCAAGGGTGCCTCGGGATCCGGCAAGACCACGCTGCTCGGCCTGATGGCCGGCCTCGACCAGGCCAGCAGCGGCGAAGTCGTGCTTTTCGGAGAAAACCTCACGCGGCGCAACGAGGAGCAGCGCTCGGCGATCCGCGCCGGCAAGGTCGGCTTCGTATTCCAGTCGTTCCATCTGGTACAGGGCGCGACGGCGCTGCAGAACGTCATGTTGCCGCTGGAGCTCGCCGGTATCGAAGATGCGCATCGGCTCGCGATGGAAAGTCTGCAACAGGTGGGACTGGAAGCGAAAGTCTCGACCCGGGTCGAACACCTGTCCGGCGGCGAGCAGCAGCGCGTCGCGATCGCGCGCGCCTTCTCGGTCAAGCCCCGGGTATTGTTCGCCGACGAACCGACCGGCAATCTCGATGCAGCCACCGGTCACCAGGTCGCCGAGCTGATGTTTCACCTGCGAGACCAGTCGGGCACCACGCTGGTGCTGGTCACCCATGAAAACGAGTTGCTGGAACGCGGCGATCGGCAGATCCTGATCGAATCCGGCGAACTGCTCGGAAATTAATCATGCTCGGACCGAGACCCGCCACCCTGCATTCCTACTGGCTGATGTTTATCGCCACGGTCATCACCGTGGGTATCGTGACCGCCAGTCAACTGGTCACCAGCCGCATCGGCCTGTTGCTCGACCGCCAGGCGAGCGAATTGCTGGCGGCCGATCTGGTCGTGCTGTCGGGGCGCGAGTTCGATAGCGATTACGGTGCCGAGGCCCGGCGCCGGGGATTGCAGGTCAGCCACAGCGTCGGCCTGCGCACCGCGGTATTCATCGACGGCGATCCGCGCCTGGTCGAATTGAAGGCCGTGGATGAAGCCTATCCCCTGCGCGGCCGGCTGGAGCGGGCCCGCGAGATTACCGGGGTCAAGTCGGTGACCCGGGAAATCCCGGCGCCCGGCGAGGTCTGGGTCGATACCAAGCTCGCGCAATTGCTCGGCGGCCCTTTGACCCTCGGCGAATCCGAGTTCACGGTCAGCTGGTTGCTGACCTACGAGCCGGACCGGGGCGGTGCGATATTCAATCTCGCGCCGCGGGTATTGATGCGTCTCGACGACTTGCCTTCCACCGGACTCGTGGTGCCGGGCAGCAGGGTACAGTACCGTATCATGTTCGCCGGCGACCAGCGGGATATCGCGCAGTTCAAGGACTGGCTCGGAACCCGGCTGCAGCCCGGCGAAGAGGTTCAGGATCTGGAGAATGCGCGCCCGGAAATGCGCCGGGCGCTCGAGCGTACGCGCAAGTTCTTCGCACTGGCGATCGTGCTGACGCTGGTGATCGCGATGGCCGCGATCGCGATCACCGCGCGCTACACCGCCAGGCGGGAAGCGCCCAAGGTCGCGATGCTGCGCGCCTTCGGCATTTCGCAGGCGAGCCTGTTTCGCTATTACCTGCGCCAGCTCGGAGTCCTGTGGCTCGCGGCCACCCTGTGCGGCGCGCTACTCGGCATGCTGACGCAGTTCCCGTTGCAATGGGCGCTGTACGGCTGGTTCGGCAAGTCCTTGCCGGCGGTATACGACTGGCAGCCGTTCGTCACCGCCGCCCTGGTAGGCATGATCGCGCTGGCCGGCTTTTCGCTGCCTTACCTGGTCAACGCCACCGCGACGCCGCCGATGCAAGTATTGCGCACCATCGTCAGCCGCCGCTCCTGGCTGCGCGGCCTGCTGATTTCGGTCAGTGCCATCGTCGCGGTGTTCGGCGTGCTGATGCTGTTGATGCAAAGCTCCATGCTGGCGGTCGCGACGCTGGGCCTGATTCTCGGCTGCGCGTTGCTGCTGCCGCTGATCCTGGGCTCGATGGTCAGGCTGCTGCTGTTTTCGACACAGCGAAAATTCTGGTTGCGCCAGTATCTGCTGAGCCGCTTGCAGGCGAGTTCGCGCGGCGCCATCTACGTGATGTCGGGTTTCAGCCTGGTGTTGATCGCGATTCTGATGATCGCGGTGGTCAAGAATGAAATTCTCGGTGACTGGCAGGCGCAATTGCCGGAGGGCATTCCCAATTACTTTCTGGTCAATATCGACAGCGAGGATATCGATGCGGTAGGCGACTTCATGCGCCGGAACGGGATCGAGTCGTCGAAACCCTACGCGTTGGTGCGCGCGCGCCTGACGCAGATCAACGACGTCGACGTCGATAAGATCGATTTCTCCAACCCGCGCGCCGAGAGCCTCGTCCAGCACACCTTCAACATGACCTACGCGGTCGGACTGCCCGAGCAAAACGAAATCGTCGCCGGCAAATGGATCGATGCCTCCGACCCGCGCCCCCAGTTATCGATAGAGCAGGGCATGGCCGAGCGTCTCGGCCTCGAGACCGGCGATGAATTGACGATGACCGTGGGCAGCGACAAACTGCGCGCCACGGTCACCAGCATCCGCTCGGTGGTATGGGAGAACTTCAAGCCCAACTTTTTCATCATATCCAACCCGGCGCTGCTCGAAGGCCTGCCGCAGACCGGGCTGATGAGCGCGTTGATCAGGGAGCGGGACAAGGCCAGCCTGAAACGCCTGCTCGGCAAATACCCCTCGATCACACTGCTCGATATCACCGAGCTGATGGCGCGCGTGCGCGCCATCGTCGACCAGGCCAGCGTGGCCCTGCAATTCTTTTTCCTGTTCGCGCTCGCCTCGGCAACGATCGTGCTGCTGGCCGCCATCCAGACGGGTCGGCACGAGCGCGAAATCGAATCTTCCCTGTTGCGCGCGCTATCCGCGCAAAACCGCCAGCTGTACAGCGTACACGTACTGGAATTCACGCTGATGGGCGGGCTGATCGGCTTTTTCTCGGCCGCTTTCGCGACCCTCGCCGGCTGGGCGATCAGCGTTTACTTCTTCGACATGGAATTTCACTTTTCGCCGGAAGTCTGGATCTATAGCCTGGTTTCCGCGAGCCTGGTTTTGACGATCGCCGGCACACTGGTCAGCCGCAGGGTTTATAATGTCTCACCGATGAAGATACTCCGCTCCTGAAGGCTGGCGCCGTGAAAAGCGATACGCAGAGCTCATTGGTCGATTCGGTAACCCGCAAGTTCGGCTGGGACGATACCTTCGAGCGCGCGCTCGAACTGGCCGCGGACGCACCCCGACCGGACAAGAGCCGGCCGAGCAGCATCGACGTCGCGAAAAGAGTGCTGGAGTCGGGCAGCGACCGCGAGGCCGTCATCGCGACCTTGCTCAGCGCCCCGGGATTGCGCGAGCGGCTCGACGACAAGACCATCGAATCCGAATTCGGCCGCCGCATCGCGCAATTGACCCGCGATGTAAATCGCCTCAACACGCTCAAGGACGGCATCCCGGCCCATGTCGACAGCCCCGAGCAGGCCGAAAAACTGCGCCGCCTGCTGATGGCGATCACCAGCGATGTCAGGGTCATGCTGATCAAGCTCTGCTACCGCGTCGAACGCCTGCGGCTGCTGCGCCACGGGGACTACGAACTGCGCCGCCAGCTGGCGCAGGAAACGCTCGACATTTACGCGCCCCTGGCCAACCGGCTGGGCATGGGCCTGCTCAAGTGGGAACTCGAAGACCTGGCCTTTCGCGCGCTCGAGCCGCAGGTTTACAAGCGTATCGCCAGCCTGCTGGAAGAAAAACGCAGCGAGCGGGAAACTTATATCGAAAAATTCACCACTCGACTCGAAGCCCTGCTGAAAGAACAGGACATCGAGGCGGACGTGCAGGGCAGGGCCAAGCATATCGTCAGCATCTGGCGCAAGATGCAGCGCAAGAATCTCGAGTTTCACGAACTTTTCGACGTGCGCGCGGTACGCATCCTGGTCAGCTCGGTAGCCGACTGTTATGCGGTACTCGGCGTGGTACACACGACCTGGCAGCACATCCCTCCAGAATTCGATGATTACATCGCCAATCCCAAGGACAACGGCTATCGCTCCCTGCATACCGCGGTGGTGGCCGAGGACGGCAAGGTGGTCGAAGTGCAGATCAGAACCCACGAGATGCACGAAAACTCGGAACTCGGGGTCGCCTCGCACTGGCGCTACAAGGAAGGCGCGCGTCTCGACCGGCGCATGGAAGAGAGCATCGCGAAAATGCGCGACCTGCTGCAGGGCTCGCCCGAGGATATGTCGGACGCGGTATCGGAAATCTCCAACGAGCTGTCCAGCGACCGGGTCTACGTGTTTACCCCGAAAGGGCAGATCGTCGATATCCCGCACGGCGGTACGCCGCTGGATTTCGCCTACAGTATCCACTCGGAGGTCGGCCATCGCTGCCGCGGCGCCAAGGTCAACGGCCGTATCGTCAACCTGACCACGGTGCTGCAGACCGGCGACGAGGTGGAAATACTGACCACCAGGGAAGCCCGTCCGAGCCGCGACTGGATGAACAAGAATCTCGGCTATATCAAGTCCGCCGGGACGCGCTCCAAGGTGCGCAACTGGTTCAACCACCAGGATTTCGAACAAAACCTGATCGACGGCAAATCGATATACGAGCGCACCCTGAGCAAGTACTCGATTCACGATGCGGATCTCAAGCAGCTGGTGACGCATTTCAAGCGCAAGGACCCGGACCAGTTTTTCGCCGATATCGGACGAGGGCTGATCACCCCGCCGCAGATTCTCGGCTTCCTGCAGGCCGAGCCCGAGCAGGATCCGTTTCGCAAGGTCAAGAAGGAGATCAAGGCGCCGTCTTCGAAGGACGAGATCAGCGTTCAGGGCGTGGGCAACCTGATGACCCAGTTCGGACGCTGCTGCAAGCCGGTGCCCGGAGACGATATCATCGGCTTCATCACGGTCAACAGCGGCATCACCATACACAAGCGCGACTGCGCAAATATCCTGTCGCTGCCGGAGTCCAGGCGCTCGCGCCTGATCGAGGTCGACTGGGGGCATCGACAAGGCTCGGTTTACCCCGTCGAGATCAGTATGTCCGCCTACCAGCGCACCGGGTTGATGCAGGATATCAGCACGATTCTCGCCAACCTCAAGGTCAACCTGCTCAACGTCAATTCGAATACCAACCAGGACGAGCAGATGGTCTACACTCGTCTGACCATGGAAATTCGAAGCGTCGACGAACTGGTGACGATCATCGACAAGCTGTCGCAGCTGCCGAACGTGCAGGACGTGCGGAGGGTGGCCTGATGGGCGCGGTACACGAGGCGCTGGCGGGCGCGAATGCCCGCGCCGCGATAGACCGCCGTTTTTGTATCGCGCCGATGATGGATTGTTCCGACCGGCACAGCCGCTTCTTCCTGCGGCTGTTTTCGCCGCGCATCCTGCTCTACACGGAAATGGTGACCGCCGCCGCGGTCGTGCACGGCGATCCCGAACGCTTGCTCGGCTTCAGCGACGAAGAGCATCCGCTGGCGGTACAGCTCGGCGGTTCGGATCCCGAACTGCTGTACCGCGCGGCCGCTATTTGCCGCGATTTCGGCTACGACGAGATCAATCTCAATTGCGGCTGTCCGAGCGACCGCGTCCAGTCCGGAAGTTTCGGCGCCTGCCTGATGCAGGATCCCGCGCTGGTAGCCGACTGCGTGGCGGCGCTGAAATCGGCCAGTGACTTGCCGGTTACGGTCAAACATCGCACCGGTATCGACCGGCAGGACGACTACGATCGTTTCGCGGACTTTGCCGCCGCGCAGATCGACGCCGGTGCCGAGGCCCTGATCGTGCATGCCCGAAATGCCTGGCTCAAGGGCCTGAACCCGAAGCAAAACCGTGAAATTCCACCGCTGAAGTACGGCTGGGTTTACCGCCTGAAGCGTGATTTTCCGGAACAGGAAATCGTCATCAACGGCGGGATCACGACCCTCGAGGCATGCCTCGAGCATCTGCGCCGGGTCGACGGGGTGATGCTCGGGCGCGAGCCGTACCACAACCCCTGGCTATTGCGGGATATCGACCGGCTCATCTATGGCGCCGGCGGCGAGCCGAGCACGGATCGGCGCGAAATTCTGCGCCGCATGTATCCCTATATAGAGACGCAGCTCGCGCGTGGCACGCCCTTGTCGCGGCAGGTGCGTCACCTGATCGGACTGTTCAACGGCCAGCCGAATGCACGGCGCTGGCGCCGCTACCTCAGTGAAAATGCGCGCGGCAGGGACGCCGGGGTCGAGGTGCTCAGGCAAGCCGAAAAACTACTGGACTAGATCTTTGGTCAAAAAACAACTTCGTTACCTCATCCTTTTGTTGATCCTGCTGTTCGTGGCGATCAACGAAGCGGTCAACAGGATGCATAGCACCAACTGGGACATTCCGCTCCAGGTGCAGGTGTTCGCGGCCAACGGCGACGACCGCATACCCACCGATCGCTACATCGATTCGCTCGACGACGAGCAGTTCAAGTCGATAGAAGCTTTCTTCAATCGCGAGGCGCGGCGCTACGGGCTCGACATCGATGCTATCGAGGTTGTCTACCGGGGCAGGTTGCAATCGTCTCCGCCGCATCCGCCGTCGGGGCGCAGCGTGCTCGAAAATATCTGGTGGAGCCTGAAGTTCCGTTTCTGGGCGGCGCGCCGCGACTGGAACGACGACGGGCCGGAGGCCGACGTGGAGTTGTTCGTCAATTATTACGATACCGCAACCACCGAGACCCTGAGTCACTCGGTCGGTCTGCAGGGCGGGTTGATCGGCATCATCAACGCCTTTGCCGATAAATCCTACAAGGGTTCGAACCAGGTAGTAATCACCCACGAGCTGATGCATACCCTCGGGGCCACCGACAAGTACGGTAACAACAACATGCCGGCCTATCCCGCGGGTTATGCCGAGCCTTACCGCGATCCGTTATATCCGCAGCGAGCCGCCGAGATCATGGGCGGACGGATTCCGCTTTCGCCGCAAAAGGCGCGCATGCCCGAATCGCTCGATGAAGTCGTTGTCGGCGTTCAGACCGCCGCCGAAATCAACTGGCCGCAGCTCTGATCGGCTAGCCGCCCCGAAGGTAGACGTAACTCGCGCCGGCGCCGCCGTCGCGGGCCTGCGCCGGGCACCAGGCCAGCACCCTCGACTGGCTACCGAGCCAGCGCTGTACCAACGGCCTGAGTACCGCCTCGCGCTCCGAGCGCAAGCCCCGCCCGTGGACGATCACGACCATGCGCAGCCCGCGCCCGAGCACCTCGGCGAGGAAAGTGTCGAGCATTTGCAGCGCCTCCTGCTGGCGGCAGCCATGTAGATCGAGACTATCCTCCGGCCTGATCTGTCCCCTGCGGATACGTCGCTGCAACTTCTTTTGCAGCCCCGGATTGAACCAGGCCTCGCCGCCGCGCCCGGTGGCCGGGGCGGAAATCGGAGGATTGTCGGGAGTGCGCGCGCGCGCCATCGACCGGGGCTTGCCGGGCGCGCGATGCTCGTAGACGTTGATGCGGTCGCTGCGCAGCCGCCTGACGCCGGGGATCAGGTCGGCAAAATTGGAATCGTCGTCGTCGCTCATCGGGCAATCGCGGTGCAAATAGCTGTTTTCGCCATAATTATCCGAAAATTCTCTCGGACCTCCATTTAAATCATATAGAATCTCGTTCCGATGCACATTCTCATAACCAACGACGACGGGTATCTCGCGCCCGGTATCAAGGCACTCGCCGGAGAATTATCCGAGGTCGCGAGTATCACGGTCGTCGCGCCCGACCGCAATCGCAGCGGTGCGAGCAATTCCCTGACCCTCAATCGACCGCTGCGCGTGGAGCAGGCTCCGGACGGCTTTTACTATGTCGATGGAACGCCGACCGACTGCGTTCACCTCGCGCTCTCGGGGTTTCTCGAAATGTCGCCCGACATGGTCGTATCGGGGATAAACGCGGGCCCCAATCTCGGTGACGACGTGCTCTACTCGGGCACCGTGGCCGCCGCCATGGAAGGTCGCTACCTGGGCTTGCCGGCGATTGCCGTGTCGCTGCTCGGAAAACCGGCCAGGCACTACGATTGCGCCGCGCGCATCACGCGCCGCCTGGTCGAGCACCTGATCGACAACCCGCTGCCGGACGACACCCTGCTCAACCTCAACGTGCCCGACTTGCCGATCGAGGAGGTCGCCCCGCCCCGCGCGACGCGGCTCGGTTTTCGACACAAGGCGGAATCGGTGTTGCGGCAAAGCGATCCCTATGGGCGCCCGGTATACTGGCTGGGGCCTCCCGGCGCGGCGCAGGATGCCGGCCCGGGAACCGACTTCCACGCCGTCGAGAACGCTATCGCATCGGTGACGCCCATGCAAATCGATCTGACCCGGCACCAGGGTATCGATACGCTGCAGAACTGGCTGGAGAGATTGTGAGTTCGTCGAATCGCGCTCACCAGGGAATCGGCATGACGTCGCAACGTACCCGCGACCGCCTGATCCAGCGCCTGCAGCAACAGGGCATCGACAACGAGCAGGTGCTGGACGTGATGAGCCGCATCCCGCGCCACCTGTTCATCGACGAGGCGCTGGCACATCGTGCCTACGAGGATACTGCGCTGCCCATCGGTTACGGGCAGACGATTTCCCAGCCTTACATCGTCGCGCACATGACCGGGTTGCTGCTCGAGGACGGGCCGGTGAATTCGGTACTCGAGATCGGCACCGGTTGCGGTTACCAGACCGCGGTACTGGCGAGTATTTTCCCGCAGGTATACAGCATCGAGCGTATCGAGGCGCTGCAGCTGCAGGCGAAAAAAAGACTCGCCGATCTCGAATTCTACAACGTCCAGTTTCGTCATACCGACGGCAGTGAAGGCTGGCCGAATCTCAGCTATCGATTCGATCGAATTTTGATGACCGCGGCCTGCAGCGAGCTGCCCGAGGCGCTGCTGGGTCAATTGACCGAGGGCGGCATCATGGTGCTGCCCTTCGACAACGGCGTCGACCAGACGATGACCAAGATCACCCGTACCCGGGATGGGCTGGTCCGCGAGAGCCTCGAAAAGGTCGCTTTCGTGCCGCTTTTGCCGGGGCTCGGCTGATGCAGTTGTTCGAGAACGTCTACCGGGCGGTAATCCGCTTTTCGAAACGCAAGGAGGCGCCCTATTACCTGGCGGTACTGAGCTTTCTGGAATCCTTCATCCTGCCGTTTCCGCCGCCCGACGTGATGCTGGCGCCGATGTCGGTCGCCCAGCCCCGGCGGGCCTTGCGTTTTGCTTCCCTGACCCTGCTGTTCTCGGTACTCGGCGGCCTGGTCGGCTACCTGATCGGCGCCTTTCTGTTCGATCTGGCCGAACCGGTGATCGTCGAACTGGGTTACCAGGAGCGGCTGGAAACGGTAATTCAGTGGTTCCACGAATGGGGATTCTGGGCCGTACTGGTCGCCGGCTTTTCGCCCGTGCCCTACAAGATATTCACGATTGCCGCCGGTGTGCTCAATCTCGCGCTGGTGCCGTTCATACTCGCATCGATAATCGGCCGGGGCGCGCGATTTTTCCTCGTCGCCCTGAGCCTCGCGAAATTCGGACCGGCAATCGAAAACCGCTTGATGCAATACATCGAAACGATTGGCTGGGCCGTGGTGGCGGCATTGATGCTGGCAGTTGCCGTCTACTATTGGTAAGTGTTGAAATACCGCAACATGAGAACAGCATTGGCTATCCTGCTCGCCGCGATCATGCTGGTATCCTGCGTCACGGTCAATCCGCCGACCAGGACGACACGCGGGGCAGGCTGGTACACGGTCAAACGCAGCGACACGCTTTACTCGATCGCCTGGCGGTACGGGCTCGATTACAAGCAGCTCGCGCAATGGAACGGAATCAATATCGACGATCCGATTTTTCCGGGTCAACGCCTGCGCCTGATTCGGCCCTCCGGTACCGCCGTCGCCAGCAAGCCGCCGGCGGCCGCATCTT
>JASFKL010000043.1:0-16726 GCA_050118655.1 Gammaproteobacteria bacterium
GGCGGGCATGCAACGCTCCTACGAGGTCATGGATCAGGCCTATACGCGGATTTTCGACCGCTTCGGCCTCGAGTACCGCGCGGTCAGCGCCGATTCGGGCGCCATCGGGGGCAGCACCTCGCAGGAGTTTCACGTACTCGCCGATTCGGGCGAGGATGCGATCGCTTTTTCGGACCAGGGGGATTTCGCGGCCAACATCGAAACCGTCGAAGCCCTGGCGCCCGCGGACGAGCGCCCGCCTGCCGCCGCCGAAATGAAAGCCGTCGATACCCCCGGCATGCACAGTATCGAAGATCTCGCCAATGGTCTCGACATCAGCCCGGCGCAATGCCTGAAAACCCTGATCGCCGAAGGCGCGGACGGCGGCCTGGTGGCACTGGTACTGCGCGGAGACCACGAACTCAACGCGCTCAAGGCGGAACGGCTCGATGCGGTCGCGAGCCCGTTGCGCCTGGCGCAGCGCGAACGTATCCAGCAGCAGCTCGGCAGCGATATCGGCTCGATCGGCCCGGTCGGTCTCGATATCGAAATCTTCGTCGATCGGGGGGCCGCGCAGCTCGCCGATTTCGTCTGCGGCGCGAACCAAAACGACCGGCACTTCGTTGGCGCCAACTGGGGCCGCGACTGTGAAGAACCGCAGGTCGTCGATATCCGCAATGTGGTCGAAGGCGACCCGAGCCCCGACGGCAGGGGCCGTCTGCAAATCCTCCGCGGTATCGAAGTCGGACACATTTTTCAGCTCGGACAAAAATATTCCGAATCGATGCAGGCGACGGTGCTCGACGAACAGGGCAAGGCCGCGACTCCTTACATGGGTTGCTACGGCATCGGCGTCACGCGCGTGGTCGCGGCCGCGATCGAGCAAAATAACGACGATCGGGGAATCATCTGGCCGCGCACGCTGGCGCCCTTTCAGCTCGCGATTTGCCCGATCAATTACCACAAGTCGGACCAGGTCAGAGAGGCGGCGGACGCGTTTTACCAGGAATGCGTCGATAGCGGCCTCGAGGTATTGCTAGACGATCGGCCGCTGCGCCCCGGGGTCATGTTTTCCGACATGGAGTTGATCGGCATACCCCATCGCGTCGTCTTCAGCGATCGCGGCATCAAGGCGCAACAGTTCGAATACAAGGGCCGGCGGGACGAAAATGCCAGCGACAGGCCGCTCGCCGAGCTGTCTTCGTTTTTACAAACGCTACTCTCGGAACAATGCAGCTCTGGCTAAAACGGTTCGCGGTATGCTCCCTGCTGGGACTGGCTTTCGCGGTATCTTTTCCCGCGCAGGCCTCCAGCAATCCCGAACTCCGTCGGTTGCTGAAAGAAGCCATGGAGGCCGACTACGGCTTCGAAGACCGTTACGATGCCCAGGTGTGGCTGCTCGACATGTCGAATCGCCTGAAACCTTTCGTCGAGGATCCGAAGGTCCGCCTGAAAATGCTCAGGCAGATCCACTACGAGGCGCGACGGGCCGACATCGAGCCCGAGCTCGTGCTCGCGGTGATCGAGGTGGAGAGCCGTTTCGACGAGTTCGCGATCTCGGTGTCGGGCGCCCGCGGCCTGATGCAGGTGATGCCCTTCTGGCTCGAGGAAATCGGTATTTCCGACAAGAACCTGTTCAAGATACGCACCAACCTGCGCATGGGCTGCACCATCCTGCGCTACTACCTCGACATGGAACCCGGTAATCTCGGCCGCGCGCTGGCGCGCTACAACGGCAGCCTCGGAAAAACCGATTATGCCAACAGGGTCGTCACCGCATTGCGTACCAACTGGTTCAAGCATTAAGCTTGTCGAGGTATCTTCAATAACCGGAGAAACCCGCAAGCCATGTCGCTGGCCGCAAAACTTCGACGCATCGCCCTCGACCGGCAGGGTCTGCTGAGAGCGAATCCCTTCGGACGCGGCAAACAGGCCGCGCTGCGCGCCATCGAGCATCTCGGCTATGTGCAGATCGATACCATTTCCGTGGTCGCCCGGGCGCATCACCACGTGCTCTGGTCCCGGGTCGATAATTATCGCCCCACGCATATCGACCGGCTGGTACGCGAGGGCAGGATTTTCGAATACTGGTACCACGCGGCCGCCTGGCTGCCGATGCGAGATTACCGCTTCGCACTGCCGCGCATGAACCAGTTGAACGGCGAACGCAACTGGTTCGGCGACGGGGACCGGAAACTGATGCGCGAAATCCTGCAGCGTATCGCCGTCGAGGGACCGATGCGGGCCAGGGATTTCGGCGACCCCCGACACAACAGCAACGGCTGGTGGGAATGGAAGCCGGCCAAGCAGGCGCTCGAGCAATTGTTCATGCAGGGCGAACTCATGGCGAGCTGCCGGGACGGTTTCCAGAAGGTATACGATTTGCCCGAACGCGTCCTGCCCGACTGGGTGGATACGCGCAGGCCGTCGCTCGAGGAATACGCCGCCTACCTGGTGGATACGACCCTGAGGGCGCATGGTTTCGCCTCGTTGAAATCGATGACTTACCTGCGTCGCGGAAAGGCGCTGCGCGCCGCGGTAAAGGCTTTGCTCGACGCGCGCATCGACGCCGGGTTGCTGGTCCGCGTCGACGCGGACGAGGCCGCGCCGGTCTATACCGATCCCGAGCGGCTGGAATCGCGCGCACCGCGCTGCGGCGCCCGCGTGCGCCTGCTGTCGCCTTTCGACAACGCGGTCATCCAGCGCCAGCGCGGGCGCGAGGTATTCGACTTCGACTACCAGATAGAATGCTACTTGCCGGAATCGAAACGCCGCTACGGTTACTTTTGCCTGCCGATCCTGTATCGCGATCGCTTCGTCGGCCGCGCCGATTGCAAGGCGCACCGCGACAGTCGAATGCTGGAAATCAGGGACCTGCACCTCGAGCAGCGCGTCGACGAACGCTTTTCCGACTCCCTGCGCCTCGAGCTCGAGGCCTTTGCCGCATTCAACGGCTGCGATCGTATCCGCTGCCGCGGCGGGGTCGACAGCCCGTACCGTCAGCAGTTGCAGGGGGAGATCGGCTTCGCGGTCAGCGAAGCCCGATACTAGGCCACGCGCCGGGTTACGAGTACCGCCGCGACGCTGATCGCCGCGAGCAGCAGCAGGGGCCCGATCACGGTTAAATCGAGTAACGCGAGCAGCGACAATTCGTTGCTCGCGCTGTGGATCACCCTGGCATAGATAAAAGATTTGATGAAAATTCCCAGCATCGCCGCGATTGCGAAGTGGTCGAGCCGAGCGCGCAGTATGCCGGCGCTGTAGTTGACCAACGCATGCGGAAACCCGGGAAATACGCGCATCGCGAATAGCGAAAAGAAGTCGCCGCGGCTGTGCAGCAACCGGTAAGCCCGGGACTGCTCGATCCGACGTTTCCAGTCCACGGTCAGGGAGCGCGACAAAAGGTAGGCACCGAGTCCGCCCAGGGTGCCGCCAACGGCGAGAATCAACGCCGCCACGAGCGGTGGATACAGCGGTGCAGCGACCCACAGGAACAGCGATCCGGCCAGCGCGAAAGTAAACAAAATCGCCTGCGCCAGCACCAGTATCAGCACCAGCCACCAGCTGGCGGAAAAATCGCCTGTCAGCGCGATCAGTTTTTCCGCATCCAGCAGCCCGGCGAGTTGCAGTACGAGACCGCCCGCGACCAGTAACAAAAGCAGAATCAATCTGGCAAGTCGATGGCTCATCGATTGCCGGGGTCCGGTTTCGAAATAGAATGCATCACTGCATGTCGAGCAGGCTGGCCGGCTCCCAGCTGGCATGCTGCACCTGCCACTCGCCCTGTTTGACCAGCTCCAGCCTGAAGCGATAAATCCGCGCGCGCAACGAGGCTAGCGCGTCGATATCCGAGATCGCGCTGCTCGCCATCGCCACGTGCAGACTGACGGTCGCACGCTCGTCGCCAAGCCATTCGATCTCGTCGATCCGTGTAAACAGGTGAATATTCCTGTTGCGAAAAAAATAGGCGCGCAGCAATCCGCCGACCTGTTTCTTGTTGTAACCCTGCTGGTCTCGAAAATCGTCGTGAACCAGCTCGACGAGATCGTCGGTACTGCGCCGTTCGGCGGCGTCCTCCGCCGACTCGACCAGGGCGCGAACAGCTTCCTCGGGGGTTCCCGCGCCGCCGCTGCAAGCCTGGACCCCTGCTATCAGAGCCGACAGGACCAGCAAACGCAGGCGGGCTTTGGTCATTGGCGAGAACTCAGATATCGTAGCGCGGCGGCGCCACCTTGAGCACTTCCTCGATCGTGGTCAGCCCGCGCGCGACTTTTTGCGCACCGGCCAGGTTGAGCGGTCTCATGCCCTGCTTGATCGCCGCCTTGCGAAAGCTGACGAGATCGACTCTATCGCCGATTTGCTGTTTCAACTCGTCCACCAGCGGCATCATTTCGTAAATCCCGATACGGCCGATAAATCCGGTCTGGCGGCATTCCAGGCATCCCTCGGCGACGGCGATTTTTTCCGGCGGCGAGGTCGTCCAGGGCTTGATCAAGGCTTCCCATTCGAGTTTATTGAAGCCGGTTTCCTGTTTGCAGTGCGGGCACAGGGTGCGCACCAGGCGCTGCGCGACCACGCCGATCAGGGTCGCCGAAATCAGGTAAGGAGGAACCCCGATTTCCGAAAGGCGCGCGATCGCCGACGGCGCGTCGTTGGTGTGCAAAGTCGATAACACCAGGTGTCCGGTGAGTGCTGCCTGCACCGCCATCTCTGCGGTTTCGCGATCGCGAATCTCGCCGACCATGATGATATCGGGATCCTGCCGCAACAGCGTCTTGACGCCGGTAGCGAAATCGAGATCGATATTGTGCTGCACCTGCATCTGGTTGAAGCTCGGCTCGACCAGTTCGATCGGGTCCTCGATGGTGCAGACGTTGACCTCCGGGGTAGCCAGGTGCTTGAGGCTGGTGTACAGGGTCGTGGTCTTGCCCGAACCGGTGGGTCCGGTGACCAGAATGATTCCGTAGGGCCGCGTAATCATATCGTTCCAGATTTCGGATTCCCGCTTCTCGAGTCCGAGCGCGGTAAAATTCTTGACCAGCACCTCGGGGTCGAAAATTCGCAGTACCAGCTTTTCGCCGAAGGCGGTCGGCATGCTCGACAGGCGCAGCTCGATTTCCGCGCCGTTCGGCGACAGGGTCTTGATTCGGCCGTCCTGCGGCTTGCGCTTCTCGGCGACGTCCAGCCGCCCCATGATCTTGATACGGCTGATCACCGCCGCGGTGATATTGGCCGGAATTTCGTATACCTGGTGCATGACGCCGTCGATGCGAAAGCGCACGTTACCCTGCTGGCGGCGCGGCTCTATGTGAATGTCGCTGGCGCGCTGGCCGAAGGCATATTGCATCAGCCAGTCGACGATACTGACGATGTGCTGGTCCTCGGCGTCGACCTTGCCGGACTTGCCGAGCTCGATGAGCTGCTCGAGATTCTGGATGTTGCCCGGCATGTTGCCGGAAACCTTGCTGCCCGCGCCCTCCATCGCCTTGCTGACGCTGTAAAACTCGACCATGTAGTCTTTCAGTTCGCGCGGATTGGCGAGCACGGTGCTAATCGGTTTGTTGACGATACGATCCAGCTCGTCGCGCCATTCCATGTTCCACGGATCGGTAACCGCGATGACTACCTCGCTGTCGGTGACCTTGACCGGCAGGATCCTGAAGCGCGAAGCATAGGCGTATGACACTACCGACGTGCACGAGGCGACATCCATTTTCAGCGGATCGAAGTGATAGCGGGTTTGTCCGGACTCGGCGGCCAGCCAGTCGGTGAGTACGTTGAGCGTCAGTATCTGTTCGGGCCTCGACTTGTTGGCCCACTGGCGGCTGGCGATGATTTCCAGCGGATGCAGCGATTTTCTGTCCTGGGCGGAAACCAGCGAGTTGATCATGCTGGCCTTTTCCTGCTCAACCATATCCTGGGATACCAGTTGCTCGAGAATCCCCTCCAGGGTACAGGCGGTGTTAGTCACGGTTTAGTCTTGGAATAATGCTTTACTGCATATTAGCAGGAATTCGATAACTTGCACTGCGCGGCGTCGCAGGGCCGGACTACTCGCCCTTTTGCTGGCGGATGAATTCTTCGAGCACGTCACGCGTGAGGGGTCCGACCTGGCGTGCCACGACATCGCCCTCGGGCGACACCATGAAGGTGGTCGGCAGGCCGGGGATCAAACCCAGTTCCGATCGCTGGATCGGCGGCGACACGTAAATCGGATAAGTGATGAAATAATCGTCGAGAAAAGCGGCCAGCCGCTCGTTGCCGATATGCTCGATATTGATACCGATAACCACGGCATCGGAATCGGCATGCTCGTCGTGAAAATTCTGCAACTCGGGCATTTCCGAAATACAGGGTGGACACCAGGTTGCCCAGTAGTTGACCACCACCCACTTGCCCCGGTAATCGCTCAGCTTTGCCCGGTTTTCGTGCATATCGGTCAGCGTCATGTCGACGGCCGTCGCGGACAGCGGCAGCAACAGCAGCAACAAGGCCGTAATTCGAATCGAATTTGCAATCATCAGTCTTTACCGCCCATTCGTTATTTAAGAGCGTCATTGCAGCGACAGGTTCAGCACGAAAAGAAAATTTTTGGCCGGTTGTCCCGCATTCGCCAGTGCAGCCGGGAATACTTGTCCGGGAGCACAAAAAAAAGCCCGCTTGCGCGGGCTTTTTCTCGAAGGTTTTACCGGCCTTTACTGCGCCAGGTAATCCAGGTCGGAGGCTTCGGTCTCGCCGAGAGTCCAGGCACCGCGGGTCTTGGCATGCTCGATAGCAGCCGCGCGCTCGGGCCCTTTGGCTTTCGGAATGTAGAAGTACTGACCGGGATAAATCAGGTCTGCATCCTTGATCTGGCCGGAGTTGGCCTTGTAGATCAGCGGCCACATGTAGGGGTCGCCATAGATCGTGTCCTGACCGGAAATCGTCCACAGGCTGTCGCCGCTGACGACGAGGTAGCCACCCATATAGGGAGATTCTTCCGGGGTCTCTTCGACCATGGTTTCTTCACCGCCGGTCTGCATTGCTGCAATCGCCGCGGCGGCCGCATCTTCGGCCTTGTTGGCGAGAATCTTGGCGCGCACGTTTTCACAATCGGCAGCCGCTTGCTCGGCTTCTTCGATTATCTTGGCGTTTTCTTCCCATTCCGCGCCCAGATTTCTGGCACGGGCATTTTTCAGTTTTGCGGCATAGATGGCATTGCGAACTTCAGGAGTAGCACCCTGACACTCCTCGTCCGCTGCCATTTCAGTCCCCATGTCGTCGCTGGTCGAGCTTTGCTGGCAACCGACGATCAGGCCTGAGGTCAAAACGGCGATAGCCGCCACTTTAAGGAGTTCTGTAGGTTTCATCTATTATTTTCTCCGAGAACTTTATCGAATGTTTAGTGCTGAATGATTTCTAATAGCCCATTTTGCCAAGAAGACTACATTGATCAACCTTTTAGAGCAAGTTTTTAACGTAAATATTACTCAATTACGCTGCATTATAGTCCAGTTTTCAAAGTTTTCAGGATCGGCCAATTCATGGCGCCCGAAGCGCCCGATCGGATCGCCGGCGACAGCCTATTGCCAATGCGTCAGCGTTATTGTAAAACAGCGGCAATCCAGATCGGCGGGGACCCGTCATGAGCACCGACAAGTTTGTCATCTACCACAATCCGAGGTGCAGCAAATCTCGCGAAACGCTGCAGATTCTGGACGAACGCCAGATCGAAGCTGAAATCATCGATTATCTCGAAGACCCGCCGACGCCCGAGGAATTGACCCGCATCATTGAAATGCTCGGCCTTACGGCTCGCGACTTGCTGCGCACCACCGAGCCGGTCTACAAGGATGCCGAACTCGACGACGATTCCCTGACCGACGAGGAAATTATCGAAGCCATCTGCGAATATCCCGCGCTTTTGCAGCGCCCGATCGTGGTTGCCGGCGACAGAGCCGTGATCGGACGCCCGCCAAGCAAGGTTCTCGAGATCATTGCCTAGCCTGCATATCTCACCGACATTCTGCTGCGGTCGTCCCAAAGCGCACTGTGTCGAACCCTGCTCCCGACGGCCCGCTCAACGCAGTGTTGACTGCGCCTTCCGCGAGCCTTCGGTCCCTGCGGCTCGACACAGCGTCTTTGAGCCGCCCTCGCAACGAATTCCGGTGAGATATGCGGGCTAAAATTCTGGTCGTCTACTTCAGCCGCCACGGCGGTGTTGCCCGCATGGCCGAGCAAATCAGTCTCGGCGTCGATTCGAATCCCGATTGTGAATCCGTGTTGCGCTGTCTGCCCGCGGTATCCGCGAACAGCGAACAGGTCGTCGCTTCGATTCCCGAACAGGGTGCTCCCTACGCGCGGGTCGAGGACCTCGAGGCCTGCGACGGTCTGATTCTCGGCAGCCCGGGTTACTTCGGCAACATGGCGGCGCCGGTGAAATATTTTCTCGATCAAACCAGTTCGTTATGGCTCTCGGGAACAATGATCGGCAAACCCGGCGCGGTGTTCACGGCAACTTCCAGCCTGCACGGCGGACAGGAAACCGTGCTCACCAGCATGATGCTGCCGCTGCTGCACCACGGCATGCTGCTGGTCGGCATCCCCTACTCGGAACCCGCCCTGAACCAGACCCTGAGCGGAGCCACGCCCTACGGCGCCAGTCACGTCACCGGACAGCAGGGCCGGCCGCTCAGCGAACACGAGCAAGCGGCCTGCCGGGCTCTCGGCAAGCGAGTTGCCGGCATCGCCTGCAAGCTCGGCTGAACGAGACGGTAGCTTCTCCGTGCATCCGCTGAAGACGATCTGCCTGGCGTCCTGGCTCGGATTGCTGGGTTTCCAGTTCAGCCTGCTGCTGCCCGGACTGCAAGTCAGTTATTACTGGAGCCTGCCGCTGATCGCGGTGTTGTTGATGCCGGCGAGGGGTTTGCTCACCGACCGGCTTTACACTTACCGCTGGATCGGCTTTTTGACGCTGCTGTATTTCTGCATCGGGATCAGCGAGCTGGTCGCGAATCCCGAGCTACGCGTCTATGGCTTCGGCACCACGATCGCGAGCATCCTGCTTTTCCTGTCGGCTATCTATTATGCCCGCCTGCTGGGTTCGCGGGCGGAGCCTTGACGGCATCGTTCTGTTCGTCCAGCGCCTGGCGAACGAGCGGGATCGTGATCCGGCGCTGTTGCGACAGGGATGCACCGTCGAGTTGCCTGAGAATCGTCATCTGCGCCGACAGGTCGCGCGGGTAACGCGTCATCAGGTAGGAAATCACCTCGGTGCTGAGCTCGAAACCCAGCAACGCGGCGCGGCGGCGTAAAATTTCCCGGACTTCGGCGTCGCCGTTGGCCGGCAGCTGCAACATCAGCCCCCACTGCAGGCGCGAGCGTAAATCCTCCAGACCCAGGTCGAGGTCGGCGGGTTTTTTGCCGAGTGAAAATACCAAACGATAGTCCCCGTCGCGGCAGCGGTTGATCGCCCGGTAGAAAAATGTCTCCCAGGCGCTGTTACCGGCAACCGCATCCAGGTTGTCGATCGCCAGCACATCGCAATCGCCGTAACCATCGAACTCCGAGGCTTCGCAGTATCGCAACTGGGCCGCGTCGTAGATTTGCAGCACCACGCCCCGCCGGCGGGCAAATTCGGCGCTGGCATTCAGCAAGTGGGTCTTGCCGCTGCCGGGGCCGCCCCAGAGGCCGAGCTGCGATTCGCCGACGCCGCCGATCAGCGATTCGAGGCTGGCGACGAGCAACTCGGCGTCCGCCGATATGAAGTTGTCGAAGCTGAACTGTCGGTCCAGCGTCAGCGGCAGGGCGATTTGTTTAATTGGTACCCCCGCGATCGACGTAGCTGTAGTTGAGAATGACCTGGTCTCCGCCGCCGATGCTCAGCCGCGGAAAGTCTTCGAGCTCCAGAACGTCGCCGAATTCGATCAGCCGCTGCAGGTCTTCGGGATTGTTGCGCAGTTTGACGCGATAGGTGACCACGTCCTCGTTGACCATCGCCACGCGAACATCCTCGACCGCGTTGAGTGACTCGAGGTATTTTTGCGCCTTGATCAGATTTCCGATGCCACTGATCCCGGACACCGCGAGTAGCAGCGATCCTTCCGTGCTGCGGTGATCCTCGAGCGCATATTCCAGCGCCAGGATCCTGGCCAGGTGGCGAATCACCTGGTCGATCACCTCCTGCTTCGACGACGACTCGTAGGTCCAGCGGAAAATCTGATCCGCGAAAGTAACTTCCCAGTCGCCTTGCCAGCCCTGGCCGGTGCGGCCGACGATCTGCCCCACCAGCAGCGCGTTGGGCGAGTAGCGCTGCGCCATGGTCCGGATCCCCTGGTACTGGCGCGCGGCGATGTCGGGTATCTTGACCAGCGAGATATCCTCGAGGTCCATGAGCGGAAACAGGACGGGCACCGCATGTTTCGCCGCCGCCTTGTCGAGCGCTTCGATCAGGTCCGGGGTGGCATCCTGCGATACCAGCTTGATCTTTTCGTTGACGTCGTAGGACATCACCAGCAGGGTGCTGGGGCGCTCGCGCCCCCAGACCGGGAAACTATTCTCGCGCAACAGGCCCTCGATCAGCTGCTGATCGAAGTCGATACGCAGGTACAGGCGATCGATGCCGTATTCGTCATCCTCGGGCGGACTGCGGTTGATGTAACGGAACTGCTTGACGTAACGCGCACTGCGTTCGATCGGCCGTTTGAAAGCCGGGCTTTTGAGCGCGTCGTCGGATCCGCTGACCTTGATCACGACCTGCCTGAAAGCCTCGCTGAAGGATTCCAGCCTCAGGCTCGTGGTCTGATCGGCGACCGGCAATTCGACCGTGTAAAGATCTTCGACGATCACCGCCCGGGCGGGCGAACACCAGGCGGCGGCCAGGGCCAGCAGAACCGGCAGCAATTTCGTCAACTTCATCTTTTATTTGATCCCCTGGCACGGACATTTATCAACAAGGCGTGTAAAATAGCACACCCATATTATTTCCTGAACCAGCAAACCATGAATCCCCAAGGATCCGTGACCTATCGCGATTCCGGCGTCGACATCGACGCCGGCAACGATCTCGTCGAGCGCATCAAGCCGGCCGTCAAGGCGACGCTCAGGGAAGGCTGCGTCGGCAGCATCGGGGGCTTCGGCGGCCTGTTCGAATTGCCGCTGGACCGATACCGCGACCCCCTGCTGGTCTCCGGCACGGACGGCGTCGGCACCAAGCTCAAGCTGGCCGCCGATCTCGACGCGCTCGACGGTATCGGCATCGACCTGGTCGCGATGTGCGCCAACGATATCGCGGTGCTCGGTGCCGAGGCACTGTTTTTTCTCGACTACTATGCCAGCGGAAAGCTGCAGGTCGACCAGGCGCAGCGCGTCATCGAAAGTATCGCCAGAGGCTGCAGCCTGGCCGGCTGCGCGCTGATCGGCGGCGAAACTGCGGAAATGCCCGGCGTCTACCAGGGCAAGGATTTCGATCTCGCCGGCTTTTGCGTCGGCATCGTCGACAAGCAGCAGGTAATCGACGGCAGCCGCGTCGCGGCCGGCAACCGTCTCCTCGCACTGGCCTCGTCGGGCCCGCATTCGAACGGCTTTTCGCTGATTCGCAAGCTCGTTGCCGACTCGAAGGCCGACCTTGCCCAGCCCTGCGGCGAGCGGACGCTCGGCGAGGCCCTGATCGAGCCGACGCGAATCTACGTAAAGAACCTGCTGGAGCTGAACCGCGAACTCCGGGTCAACGCCATCGCGCACATCACCGGCGGCGGGTTGCTCGAGAATATACCGCGCGTGCTGCCTCCCGGCGTCGCGGCCAGCATCGACACCACGAGCTGGCAATTGCCGCCGGTATTCGAGTGGCTGCAGCAAAGCGGCAGCATCGCCGCGGCGGAAATGCACCGCACCTTCAATTGCGGCGTCGGCATGGTGCTCGCGGTAGAGGCTGCGGATGCCGACGCCTGCCTGCAACGGCTCGGCGATCTCGGCGAGACCGCGTGGCAGATCGGCGAGGTCGCCGAGCGCGGTCCCGGTCCGGCAATCGTGTTTGCATGAGCGCGCCGCTGCGGCTGGCGGTGCTGATTTCGGGCAACGGCAGCAACCTGCAGGCCATCATCGATGCTATCGAGGATGGCCGTCTGAACGCTGAAATCCTCCTCGTGGTCTCCAACGAGCCGGACGCTTACGGGCTGGTTCGCGCGGCAAAGCACGGGATCGCGAGCCGGGTCGTCGAGGATCCCGGCCACGGCGGTCGCGAGAGACTGGACGATGCACTACGCGCCTGCCTGGAGCCGCTGGATCCGGACTATATAGTGCTCGCGGGCTTCATGCGCATACTCGGAGCGTCCTTCGTCGATGCCTTCCCGGACCGGATTCTGAATATCCATCCGTCGCTGCTGCCGGCCTACAAGGGCCTGGACACGCACCAGCGCGCACTCGACAACGGCGAAACCGCGCATGGCGTAAGCATCCACCTGGTAACCGCCGAACTCGACGGCGGGCCGGTGATACTGCAAGGCGCCTATCCGATCGAGGCCGGCGATACCGCCGGGGATTTGAGGCAAAAGGGCCACCGACTCGAACACCAGATGTACCCGCAAGTATTATTCTGGCTCGCCGATGGAACCCTCGAAATCAAAAATGGCCAGATATACTATGAACAGATGCCGCTCGAAGCTCCCGTCTCTTACCCGTCTTAGCCTGCTGCTGATGGCCCTGGCAAGCGGCCCGGCGGCAGCGGCCGCCGAGGTCGCACTGCGGCCGTTCAGCGCCAGCTACGACCTCTACCAGGGCGGCATGCACCTGGCGATCATGGATCTCAGGCTGGAGCGCCAGGGGGAAGTCTGGCGCTGGGTTTCGATCACCCGTGCGCGCGGTATCTACAAGCTGTTTACCGACAAGCAACCTTATTCCGAAACCCGCTTCGAGCGCTTCGGCGACCAGTTGCTGACGATCGAAATCACCCTCGGCGAAAATGGCGGCGAGCAACCGGAAGAAAACGCGCGTTTCGACTGGGAAAAGGGCCGGCTCGAGGTGCTCAGAAAAGGCAAGAGCAAGGATCTCCGGCTCCACGACCAGGTTTACGATTACCAGAGCATTCACCTGCTTGCCGCGAGCATGGGACAGCAGCAGCTCGACAAGGCGACGATCGATTTTTACCGCAGTGGCAAACTGGTCAAATCGCGGTTTATCTTCAGCGGCCGGCAAACGGTCGATGTCGGCGGCAGCTCGGTAGAGGCCAATGTTTACGAGCAGGTTCTCGCCAAATCGAAGTCGAAGATCAAGTACTACTACGATGCGCAAAAGCCGCTGCTGCCGTTGCGTATCGAAAAACTCGAGGCCGGAGAAAGCCCCAGCATCCTCTCGTTGCGCGAGGTCAAGTGGGGACTATAGGCGGGTAAATCCCTGCTCGCGTTCCAGGCGCTCGATTTCCGCGGGCGCGAACGGAACCTGTTCGATAAAGCCCGGAAGTTCGTTCTGTTCGATGTGGAGTTCCCGCATTTTCGTCCGGCAAGCCTTGATATCGATGATCTTGTCTTCGTCGAGCAGGCGCGCCCGCTCCACCGTCGAGCGATTGCTCGCGTAATTCCGCTTCTGGAACATTTGCAATTCCGCGCCGTGCAGCACGATCGCGATCTTGCCCCGATCGTCGGCATTGAACAGTGCGCGCAATTCCTCTGCTCGATCGAGAACCACGTCGAGTTGCTGCGGAGAATCGACCGTGACGCTGAATACGAAACCCTTCTCGCCGCCGTCCTGGGCAATGCCGTTTACGGTCGTCAAGATCAGCGATAACAGGACCGGCGGGATCGCGAGTTTCATTTTAACGGCTGCCGGCAATCATCATCTTTTCGATCAGAATCGAACCGCTGCGAATACCGCCGCGAAGATCCCGGTCCTTGCCGATCTCGACGATGCCCTTGAACATATCGCGCAGGTTTGCGGCGATCGTCACTTCCTCGACGGCATGGTCGATCTTGCCTTTTTCGACCCAGAAGCCGGCTGCTCCACGAGAGTAGTCACCGGTAACGGTATTGACGCCATGCCCCATCAACTCGGTTACCAGGAAACCGCTATCCATTGCCGAGAGGCATTCGTCGAAAGACTTGCCCGTGTCGGACAGGGTCAGGTTATGGAGGCCGTTGGCATGCCCGGTGGAGACCAGGCCGAGTTTGCGCGCCGAGTAACTGTCCAGCAGGTAATGCTGAATCACGCCCTCGACCACCAGCTCGTCGACGCGCGTAGCGACGCCTTCCGAATCGTAGTTGGCCGAGGCCAGCGCGCCGGGAATAAACGGGTCTTCGCGCAGTTCGACGAATTCCGGGAAAACCCGCTGGCCGGCGGCATCGAGTAAAAAGCTGGCCTTGCGGTACTGTGCGCCGCCGCCGATCGCGGAGGCAAAGTGGCCGATGATGCCGCGTGCCAGCTCGGGTACGAACATGACCGGCGCATGCCGCGTTTTCAGCTTGCTGGCATCGAGCCTCTGCACCGTGCGCCGGGCCGCGGTCTCGCCCACGCTGCGCGCGCTGGCCAGCAACTCCGGATCGCGGTTGACGTCGTACCAGTAGTCGCGCTGCATATTGTCCCCGGACTTGCCGACCACCGCGCAGCTGATGCTGTGCCGGGTTTTGTGCTGCGCCTGCAGGAAACCATGCGAATTGCCGTACACCGAGACCCCGGCGTTCAGGTCGACCGAGGCGCCTTCGGAATTGACGATTCTCGAATCGTATTCGAGCGCCGCGTTTTCGCATTCCAGGGCGAGGTCGATGACTCCCTGGGGATCGAGATGCCAGGGGTGATAGAGGTCGAGATCGCGAAATTCGGTAGCCATCAGTTCGGCGTCGGCCAACCCCGCGCAGGGGTCCTCGGAAGTGTAACGCGCGATCTCGCAGGCGGATTCCACCGTCTTGCGAATCGCATCGGGGTCGAGATTCGAAGTGCTCGCGCTGGCCTTGTGGCGACCGAAGTAAACGCTGATGCCGAGCCCGTTGTCCTGCTGGTGCTCGATGGTTTCGACACTGCCCATGCGCGTCGCGACCGACAGGCCCTGCGACACGGAGAGACCCGCCTCGGCCTGGCTGGCGCCGTTTGCCTGCGCCGTGGCGATCGCCTCGGCAACGATGTTTTTCAACGAATCCGCTTGCGGAAATGCTAGTATGCTGTCTGTTTGATTTGCCATTCCCGTATTTTATCGCAGACCGTGACGCAAAACGAAGCAGAGTTTGACGAAATCGAGCACGTCAGCAAAAGCCAGCTGAAAAGAGACAGCCTGGCGCTGCAGGCGCTCGGCAAGCAACTGGCGGCGCTACCCGCGGAACACCTCGCCCGGATACCGCTCGATGCGCCGCTACTCGAAGCCATCGAACTGGCGAAACGGTTGCAAAACAAGCGCAGCGCGCTCAAGCGCCATTACCAGTTCCTCGGTAAACTGCTGCGCGCACGCGATCCGGAACCGATCCGCGCGGCGCTCGAAGAGATCAATCACGAGGGGCGGGAATCGATCCGGCATCATCATCGCGCGGAACACTGGCGCGACAGGATCGTCGAAGAAGGCAGTACTGCTATCGATGCGCTGATCGACGAGACGCCCGCTGCCGACCGTCAAAAACTGCGGCAACTCTGGCGCAATTACGGCAATGCCGCGAGCGACGCCAAACGAACCCAGCAGGCGCGGCTACTTTACAAGGAAATCTTCCAGGCCCTGGGAACCGAGTCGTAGCGTTCGCATTACCGAATCCGGACTCGCAAAGTCTGGCAATGCTTGGTCGATTGGTATCGCAACGTCGGGAGGCTTGGGGAGAGAACAGCTGTCGCCGGGGTTCGCCTGTTGTCTCCGTCGGAACCGACAGCTGCCCTGTCCCCAGCGAAGAGCGCGATGCATGCCGCCGTCTCCTCCGGCTGCGGCCGAAGGTCGCTCCGAGCGGATCCTTTCAGCTTTTTGGGAGGAGCGACGAACTGGTATAACTTTCCCGGCGTCGGGAAACCGGAAACCAAACGCCTAGCCCGGGCTGGCGGGAATAATCGGCGTTTTGCTGACCACATCGGCGTTCTGTGCGCGGTTGCGCAGGTAATGATCCATCAATACGATCGCCAGCATCGCCTCGGCGATCGGCGTGGCGCGGATGCCGACACAGGGATCGTGCCGTCCCTTGGTGCGAATGTCGACGGCCTTGCCGTCGATGTCGACGGTCCTGCCCGGCAGGTGGATACTCGAAGTCGGCTTCAGCGCGATGCTGACGATGATATCCTGACCCGAGGTTATACCGCCGAGCGTACCGCCGGCATGGTTGGAGAGAAATCCCTGCGGCGTGATTTCGTCGCGGTTCTGCGTCCCCTTCAGCTCGATGCAATCGAAGCCCGCGCCGATTTCGACACCCTTGACCGCGTTGATGCTCATCATCGCGTGCGCGATCTCGGCGTCGATGCGATCGAAAATCGGCTCGCCGAGCCCGGGCGGCACGCCGCTGGCCACCACCGATACCTTGGCGCCGATCGATTCGCCTTCCTTGCGCAACGCATCCATGTATTTCTCGAGTTCCGCTACCAGTCCGGCATCCGGGCAGAAAAACGGGTTTTCATCGACCTGCTGCCAGTCGAAAGCCGAGGGCTTCAATGGCCCGAGCTGCGCCAGGTAGCCGCGCACCTCGATGCCGCATTTCTCGCGCAGGTACTTTTTGGCGATGCCGCCCGCGGCGACCCGCATCGCGGTTTCGCGCGCCGACGAGCGCCCGCCGCCGCGGTAATCGCGGATGCCGTATTTTTGCTGGTAGCTGTAATCGGCGTG
>JASFKL010000044.1:0-16700 GCA_050118655.1 Gammaproteobacteria bacterium
CAGTCTCGCCGGCGGGACTTTCAATCGCCGATCGGTATTGCAGCCGTTGATGCTCGAACTCGGCATGGATTCGCCTGCCTGGGTTGCTAATGGAGTTACTCCGGCGAATCCGCAGGCGCGCGCAGGCGCGCGACTGCGCGGCGATCTCGCCCTGCTTGAACCCTATTGCGCGCACTGCCATGCGGGCAGCGACCCGAACCCGCCGGGTTTTCTGTCCGCCGGGGCGCCGGATGCGGCGCTCGAACGCTGCGCGCCGCGCATGCTGGCGCGCCTGCAATTGTGGATCCCTGGCCGGAATCCCGCCAGGTCGCCGATGCCGCCCCCCGCGTCAATCGCTTTCAGCGGCACGACCGCCCGCCGGTGGCCCTCGAGCGATCATTTCCGCAGCCTCGTTGCGAGCCTCGAAAACCTGTTGCTGGATGAATACGGCGCGCTTGCCGCCGATCGGTTCAAGCAGGCGGATTACGACGCGCTACCTTCCTGCCTGGCCGCGTTCAGCGAATAACGAAGCCGCTGCCGGCATCCGCGCCGGGATCTTCCGCGGTGACGACTTCGGTGACCCGCGCGTGCGCGGGACCTGCCCGGATCTGCTCGATGACGCTGTCGACCCCGGCCGGAGTCCCCTGCAGCAGGAATTCGACGCGACCGTCGCTCAAGTTGCGAACATAACCGCGCAATCCTGCCGCCTCCGCGTGGCGCAGCACGAAATAACGAAAGCCGACTCCCTGCACACGGCCCGACGCCGTTCCCCTGATGCTAGTTTCCGTATCCATGCCGCGAGTCGATAAAGAGTCTGAGTTCGTCGACGATGACGGCGAGCGCGGCCTCGTCGATTTCGGTGAACAAGGGTCCGCCCGGGGCGATACGCATCGTCGGCCCCTGTTCACAGCGGCCGAGGCATTCTCGCCGCACTACCGGCGCCTCGATGCCCCGTTCCTCGATCATCGTTTCGATCCGCTCGATCAGCGCGAGACTGCCGCTGCCGGCGCAGGAGCGCTGCCCGCTGCCGAGGCGCCGGTTGATACAGACCACGAGCCGGACGCCTGCCGACATCCTATCCGGGCTCCAGCCGCTTGCGTATCGCGGCCTGCTCGGCTTGCCAGAATTCCGACCAGCGCGCCAGCAGGCGCAGGCCCTCGCGCTGCTGCTGTTCGTCGCCGGCCTCGATACCGAGCCGGTAATTCTCGACGCCCTTGACGAAGTAACGTTCGAAATTCTTGCCCAGGCGCAGGTCCAGGCCGTCGAGAAATTCGCGATCCACCTCGAAAGCCAGGCGCAATCCCTGATCGAGCATCCCCAACGCCTCGTTCATCGCCTGCCGGTCGAGGTCCGGCGTGCGCAGGCGCCTGCCGCCCTCTTCGACCTGTTTCAGCGACTCGAGGAAATAATATTTCTGGCTGTCCGAGACCTTGTCTTCGTCGGACCAGCAGGACGCCAGCGACAGGGCCAGCAGGCAGGCGATTAAAGCGCCGCGCGGACTCCGGGTCATCGCTTGCCGGCAATCCGCATCCGCAGCGCGTTGAGCTTGATGAAGCCCTCGGCATCCTTCTGATCGTAGGCGCCGCGATCGTCCTCGAAGGTGACGATAGCCTCGTCGAACAGGCTGTCGGTCGCCGACTTGCGTCCGACCGTGGTCACCGCGCCCTTGAACAGCTTGACGCGCACCTCGCCGTTTACCGTGGCCTGCGAGGCGTCGATCATCTGCTGCATCATTTTGCGTTCCGGGCTCCACCAGTAGCCATTGTAAATCATGGTCGCGTAACGCGGCATCAGTTCGTCCTTGAGATGGGCGACCTCGCGATCGAGGGTGATCGACTCGATCGCGCGATGGGCTTTCAGCATGATGGTGCCGCCCGGGGTTTCGTAGCAGCCGCGTGACTTCATGCCGACATAGCGATTCTCCACGATATCGAGTCGCCCCACGCCGTGCGCTCCGCCGAGTTCGTTGAGACGCGTCAGTACCCGCGCCGGGCTCATGCGTTCGCCGTCGATGGAGACGATATCGCCCTTTTCGAAGCCGAGTTCGATATACAGAGGCGTATCGGGAGCTACCTCCGGCGAGACCGAGCGCAACCACATTTCGTCACGCGCCTCGAACCACGGGTCCTCGAGTTCGCCGCCCTCGTAGGAAATATGCAACAGGTTGGCGTCCATCGAGTAAGGCGCCTTGTTGTGCTTTTTCTCGATCGAGATGCCGGCCTTTTCCGCGTAGGCGAGCAGGCTCTCGCGCGAATTCAGTTCCCACTCGCGCCAGGGCGAGATCACGCGAATATCGGGATTCAGCGCATAGGCGCCGAGCTCGAAGCGCACCTGGTCGTTGCCCTTGCCGGTGGCGCCGTGCGATACCGCGTCGGCGCCGGTTTCGGCGGCGATCTCGATCAGGCGCTTGGCGATCAACGGCCGCGCGATCGAGGTGCCGAGCAGATACTCGCCCTCGTAGACGGTGTTGGCGCGAAACATCGGGTAAACGAAATCGCGCACGAATTCTTCCTGCAGGTCATCGATGTAGATTTCCCTGACCCCGTATTTTTCGGCCTTGGCGCGCGCCGGTTCGAGCTCTTCGCCCTGGCCGATATCCGCGGTAAAGGTGACGACCTCGCACTCGTATTCGTCTTCCAGCCACTTGAGGATCACGGACGTGTCGAGACCGCCCGAGTAGGCCAGGACCACCTTGTTCACCGATGCTTTTTTCATATGTATTCCGCCAGCTTGTAACCCGGAACACCGGGCGTAAAAAGGTGGGTATTGTCTGCAGAATTCGCATAAAAATCCAGTACCCGGGTATAATGAGGCGAGTGAAAATCGATGGAGGCAATATGCCAGACACAGCATTCAAAGTGCACGCCCTGGAACTCGGGCCGATGGAGAATTTCGTCTACCTGGTCGAGGATGTCGCCAGCCGCCGTTGCGCGGTGGTCGATCCGGCCTGGGAAGTCGGCCGAATCGTCGAACGGGCCCGCGAACTCGACCTCGCGATCACCGATATCCTGCTGACCCACAGCCATCACGATCATATCAACGGCATCGAGGAATTATTGAACCATGCCAACGCCGAGGTGCACCTGCTGAAACCGGAATACGAATTCTGGGACCACGAACTCGACAAGCCCAGCCTGCACCACGGCGGTGACGAATTAAAGCTCGGCGACACCGGGATTCGCATCCTGCATACTCCCGGGCATACGCCGGGTTCGGCCTGTTACCAGCTCGGTAACGAAATTATCACCGGCGACACGCTGTTCGTGTTCGGCTGCGGGCGCTGCGATCTCAGCGGCGGCAGCCCTGAAGACATGTTCGAAACCCTGAAGAGCATGAAAGAAAAACTGCCCCAGGACATGCTGATTCATCCCGGACACAACTACTCGGTAAAGCAGACCGCGACTATCGGCGAACAGGTCGACGGCAATCCCTTCATGCACTACGAGGATCGGGACGCCTTCGTACACTATCGCATGCGGGTCCATGACAAGACCCGGCACGAGCCTTACGACGCGGTCAGCAAGCAGCAATTGAAAATCGCCCACCTGCTCTAGTCCGCTTCGCGATAGCGCGAAAGGATTCGAGGGCGCGACCACCGTGCCGCGGGTGGAACTTTCTGCTCGAGGACAGCGACCGTTGAATAACGGCAACCGGCTGTTATTGATGCCCGGCCTGGACGGCAGCGGTGAATTGTTTGCGCCGTTATTGCCCCTGCTCGACAGGCATTTCGATACCATCGTTATCCGTTACCCGGATCTCGATAGCTTCGACGACTACGTGAGCCACGCACGCGCCGCTCTGCCGGACAGCGGTCCTGTCGCGCTGCTCGCCGAATCGTTTTCTTCGCCGGTGGCGCTCGCGCTGATGGCCGAGGATGGAGCGCGTATCAGGGGCGCCGTGCTGTCGGCGGGATTCGCCCGCTCGCCGCGGCCGCTGCTGTCGCGCGCCGCTCGCTACCTGCCGTCCGGCCTGATGGCCTGCAAGCCGCTCTACCGGCTCGGCCTCGACTTTTACGCTCTCGGCGGCGGCGACTATCCCCGGGCACGAGCGCTGTCGATGCGCCTGATGCCGGACTTCGATACGGCGGCGATGAGGCACCGTGCCATGCTGCTGCAGCGCATCGACGTGACCGCACTGTTGCCGAAAATCGAGAATCCCGTGCTTTGCCTGCGGGCCCGCCGCGACAGGGTGGTGGCGGCAAGGCACAGCGATATCCTGCTACGCGGCCTGCGCAACGCCCGCTGCGTCGATATCGACGGACCTCACCTGTTGCTGCAGGCCCGGCCCAGGGAATGCGCCGCGCAGATCATCCGCCAGCTGGCGGTTTGACGCGCCGGGCCGCGATCCTGGCAGATTCGCGGGAAATCCGGCATCTCTTGACGCCAATCAGGAAAGCTTTTGCCAATTGCGGTATCTCTTCGGCGAGCAATCGAAGGGAGTATCCATGCCATGCCCGCGCACAAACTCAGGCAAATGCTCGACGAGCATAAGACCAAATATATCAGCATCAACCACTGGCCGGCCTACACGGCGCGCGAAACCGCGGCTTCGACCTTCGTTCCGCGCAACGAATTCGCCAAGACGATCATCGTCGACCTGGATGGCGAAAAAGCCATGGCGATAGTCCCCGCGTCCCGGCACGTCGACATCGAGGCGCTGCGCAGGCTGGCGGGCGCCGGCGAGGCCAGACTGGCCACCGAGGACGAATTCAAGTCGCTGTTCCCGGATTGCGAGGTCGGCGCAATGCCTCCGTTCGGATCGCTGTACGGGCTTCCGGTCTATGTCGACGAACTGGTCACCGAGGTCGACGATCTGTGCTTCAACGCCGGCTCACACGACCAGATCATGCGCATGGAATGCGCCGATTTTCTCGAACTGGAACAGCCGACCCGGGGGTCGTTCGCGGTCAAGGAATAACCTTCGCCTAGTCGAGGCTGCCGAATACGCGCCGCAGCAGTTCGGTGGTACGCGCGCGCGGATTCTCGCGGATGTTGGCTTCCTCGTCCGCGATCAGCAGGAACAGGCCGTCTATAGCCCTGTCGGTAGCATAGGCCTCGAGGTCGGGATCGACCTTGCTGACGAAGGGAAGCTTGTTGTAGGTGCTGACGATATCGCCGTAATATCGCGTGGCGCTGGTTTCCTCGAGCTTGTCGCGCACGATGGGCCGGAACTCGGCGCGTAAATCGTCGCCGGTGGTGCGCATCAGGTATTGGGTGGCTGCATCGGGGGGGCCGTTCAAAATCTCGAATGCATCGCTTATGGTCATCGAGGTAATCGCCTTGATGAATATCGGCCTGGCGCTGGCGGCGGCCTTTTCGGCTCCGCGGTTCAATTGCCTGACGAAACGGTCGACCTCGTTGCCGAGACCCACATCGCGCAGGGTCTGCTCGACTTTTTCGACCTCCGGAGGAAACGGGATTCGCAGCCTCGAGTCGCCGTAGTAACCGTTTTCAGTCGAGGCCTGCGCCGCACCTTTGGAAATTCCCCGGGCCAGGGAGTCCTTCAGACCGGCCACGACTTCCGCCCGGGTCAGCGGCACTTCCGCGGCACCGGCGTCGACCAGCCCGTAGGCCTGGCGTAAATCTTTTTCCGAACAGCCCGCAAGCGCGAGCAACGCAACCGCAATCAGGATCGATTTTTTCATACTGTTAAAGATAGTCGATAATTTCGCCGAGTTCTCGCACCCGGATGTCGGTATATTCGGGCCAGTACACGCCGCCGCGGGTATCGACATGGACGGTCGCCACGCCGGCGCCCTTGCCGGCCTCGAGATCGTAGAGGTAATCGCCCACCATTACCGTATCGTCGGCCCGCGCATGCCAGAATTCCAGTAGACGCGTGACCCCGTCCGGAGACGGCTTGGGGATACAGGCGTCGCGGTCGAGAATGTGATCGACCGGGAAGAAATGCGCCAGGCGGCAGGCATCCAGCGTCTGCCTGACCACGGGCAGGGTGTTTCGCGTCAGGATCGCGAGCCGACAACCGTTGTCGTGCAGCTTTTGCAACAATTCGGTGGCGCCTTCCATTACGGAGGCCTTGCCGGCATAGAAAAATTCCAGTTCGTTGAGCTGTTCCCACAGCGGCGCGGCCTCTTCCTCGGGCATCGCATTCAGGGCCTCGAGTATCGGCGCCGCCGGTTGCAGCCCGAGTTCGCGGCGGATATGCTCGAAATCGTGCGCGCTCACGGTCAGGGTACCGTCCATATCGAAGATCCAGTGACGGCGGTTTTGCAGCAGGGAATTTTTGGGCATCGCGGATCGGGCCTGGCTTTGGGAATTGGGGTGAATCGATGTAATATCACGGATTCGGCATTTAACCAGCAGAGGAAAACAATGACAATCCAGGTAGGAGATAAAATCCCGGCAGTCGATTTACAGTACATGGGAAAAGACGGAGTCGAAACGATAAATAGCAGCGATCTTTTCGCGGGAAAAAAGGTTGCCCTGTTCGCGCTTCCGGGCGCCTTCACGCCGACCTGTTCGGCCGCTCACCTGCCCGGCTACGTGGTACAGTCGGACGCCCTTAAAAGCAAGGGCATCGATCTGATCGTGTGCCTGTCGGTCAACGATGCCTTCGTCATGGACGCATGGGGAAAGCAGCACAACGCAGACGATCGGGTGATGATGATCGCCGACGGCAGCGCCCGTTTCAGCAAGGCGGTGGGGCTGGATCTCGATCTAGACGCGCGCGGCATGGGCATTCGCTCGCAACGCTACTCGATGCTGGTCAACGACGGCGTGGTCGAGCAACTCAACGTCGAGGCGGCCGGTGAATTCAAGGTCAGCGACGCGGAATCCATGCTCGCCAGTCTATAAGGCGGCCTGGCGATGCCCGAACCCAGGGGACCGAGCGCATTCGTCGACGAGGCTTACCACCTCGAGGACGAGGCCAGCATGGTCGAGTTTTACCGCAAATGGGCGGCGGACTACGACCACCAGATGCTCGACGAACTCGGCTACGAATCGCCGGCCATGCTGGCGGCAGAACTGCGCCATCACCTGCCCGATACCGGCGCGGCCATTTTCGATATCGGTTGCGGGACCGGGCTGACCTGCCTGCCGCTGGCCCAATGGGGTTATCAAAACCTCGACGGCATCGACCTGTCGCCGGACATGGTGCGCGTCGCCGGACAGCGCGGTATCTACCGCGAGTTGCTCGTCGGCGACGTCAACCAGCAACTCGAGCGTGACGACGCGAGTTACGACGGGGTCATCTCGACCGGCACCTTCACCCACGGCCACGTCGGACCGGAGCCGCTGGAGGAAATATTCCGCATCCTCAAACCCGGCGGGGTACTCGCCTGCACCGTACACCGCGACCTGTGGGATTCGATGGGCTTCAAAACCGCCTTCGACGCCTTGATCGAACAGGGTATCGCGACTTGCCTGAGTCAGCGGCTCGACCGCTACTACCGCGACAGCGAACCCGAAGGCTGGTTCTGCATTTACCGCAAGTCTGCCTGATCCTCTCCGATTTCAGTCATGAAATGGCCCAGCAGGCTGGTCAGGTAACTGCCCGCGGGCAGCCGCGCCTGCAGCTCGAGTACCCCTTCCCGGCTATCCAGCCGATATTCCAGCGCTTCGACCGCAACCCGCAGCGGGCGCATTTGCAGGCTGGACTGTTCGCGTTCGAGGCAGGCGACGATTTCCGGGTTGGCGGCGCGGACCCGGCGTTCGAGCGCAAGCGCGTCGCCGCCGAGGAGACTGCGACCGGTACCGTACAGACTCGCGGTACTGGAAATATCGAGACTGTCGAATCTTTGCATTAACGCGGCGTCCGGAAGCTCGCTGAATATCGAGTGGCTGCCGCGCAGCATGAAGACGTCGCCGTCCAGCGGCCGGCGCCAGAAATCCATGCGGATACGCTCCGCCAGTACCTGGTTGAACAATTCACTGCGCAGCGCGGAGATCAGCAGGCTCTTCTGCTGCCGCTTGAGGCGGGGTTTCGCGAGTCGCTCCAGCGCCTGTTCGACATTGTCGCCCCGCCGGCCGAAGCGCTGCGCGCCGAAATAGTTCGCCATCCCATGCCCGGCGAGCCCGGTCAGCTGTTGCAGGGTAGTTTCCGGCAGATCCGTGACCTCACGGATGCGGATCCGGAACAGGTTCGACTTGTGCGTGCCGCGGCGCAGCTTGGCGCGGTGCCGGGAGGCACGCAGCACACGGTAGCCATCGGGCGGCCGGCGTGCCTCGGGTTCCTGTTTGCCGGGCAGGTGCAGGCTCAACCACTGGGTAGTCAGGGCATTTTTATCCTTGAGACCGCTAAACCCGATCAGGCGCGGGTGCAGGCCGTAATCCGAGGACAGGCGGGAGACCAGTTCGGGCGTGCTCAAACCCCGCTTCTCGACCTGCAGTAACAGGTGCTCGCCCTCTCCCGAGGGCTCGAATCCCAGCTCTTCGTCGACGCGGAAATCCTCGGCGCGGGACTTGATCCTGCCGCCGATCGCAGGGCTACCATAGGGGTAAGGCAGACTGTCGGAATTCAATTGCGGGCTTTCTCCGCCACCCGGTTCCTGAGGTAATTGATGCCGACCGCGCCGGCATCGACACCGCGGCCGTCGCGCGCCGCCGGCACGGCCAGCCCGAGCAGGGATTTTGCATCCGGAAACAGCCGCGGCGATACCTCGAATCCGGCCCTCGCGCGCAGGGCCTCGACCCAGCCGTGGCCGATCCCGCCATCCACCGCGTCATCGAATTGGATCTCCACTGCCCGGTCGAGGCGCTCGCGGCCGCAAAGCCGCGCCAGGCCCGAATCGTCGCGTTCGTATACGGCCCAGTAGATTTCATCCATGCGTGCGTCCAGCGCGGCCAGCGGCCTGTTGCAGCCCATCCTGTCGATGGCGACCTGCGCCAGTACCGCGAGCGTCGATATCGGCAGCAGCGGGATAGCAAGCGCGATGCCGATACCCTGCGCCTGCGCTGCGGCGATGCGAACACCGGTAAACGCGCCCGGGCCGTTGGTGAAAGCGCAATGGGTTATCGCCTTCCGGGAAAGGCCGGCGTCCTCGAGTACCCGCGCCATCATCGCCGGCAGCAGACGCGCATGCTGCCGGGGCGCGATCTCGAAGAGGTCGTAAACCGCGCCGTCTTCGCGCCGCAACGCGGCGGAACAGGCCTCGGTGGAAGTATCGATGGCGAGAATATTCACCCTGAGGGAAAAACGGTTGCCTTCAACGGCCGATTATTCCCTCTGCCCTTGCATTGCAGATTCGATCGGCCGTTCGCAATCACGCTCGATAAATCGACCTGAACGCCGGATCCTAGCTCAGGCTGAGGTTCTCGATAACCTTTTTCGCGTCCCCGACAAGCGGATGGGCCGGGTTTTCGACAATAAACTGCTGCATGACTGCAAGGGACTGGGCCGTCTCGCCAAGGCCGGCGAGACTGATGCTTTTACCGAACAGCGCATTTGGCCTCAATGCGCTGTCAGCGTACTGCTGCAGAAACGCGTTGAAGTCTTCGACAGCTGCGCCCAGACGACCCTGGTCCATCTCTGCCTGCGCCTTGCTGAACTTGTCCAATTCGGCCTGAAATCCTCGATCCTGTGTCAAATCGCCCTTCCAGTATGGCTTGAGCAGGGAATCCGTGGCTTCCGCGCCCCGAATTCCGGCGCTGTATTCCGTTTTGGCTATGGCCGTTTCTTCTTGCGCCGGGCTCAAGGCCCTGAGGTGTGCCCAGACAGACTGGAACAAACCTTTGAAAATATTATGGGAATTTGTCTCGACAACTACGGTCGAGTCCTGCGCCTGCAAGGGTGCTGCCAGCGAGATACCCAGTGCGCAGCACATCGCGATACCAAATTTCTTCATCGTTTATAATCCCTATTGGTTCAACAGCTTACCGTACGCTTCGTAGGTTTGCTGTAATTCAGCGTCTAATTCTACCGCATTTCTAAAACTGTTTCTCGCTTTCGTCAATTCGCCCGCCTTGTATTGCGCAATCGACAAATTCATCCAGATACCGCCGTCGTCGGCATCGAGTTCCACTGCCCGGGCATAATTTTCGGCCGCCCTGGCATAATTCTCCTGTAACAAGTATAGATTGCCCTGGTTGGTTATGACTGCACTGTTTTCAGGCGCCAGTTCGTTAAGCGCCTCGAAAGCGATTTCCGCATCCGCGTAAAGCCCGTACCTGGTGTAGAGTATCGCGATTTGCAGGCGGGCATCGATATTCTGCGGATTATTCGCGACCATGGCCTGATAGGGCAAGATCAAACGCTCGACTCGCTTCGCCAGCAGTCGCTGGCGTGCCTGGCGGACCAGGTTCTCGGTGCGTCTCGGCTGCGGTAAGTCGATCGTATAATTCGCCTTGCGCAAGGTAACCGGCTTGTATTCTTTCCAGGCTTGCCGCAAATCGATGATGCCGAGCTTATTCCCGGCCTCGGCAGCATGGTACTTGCGTGCGCCCTCGGCCCAGGCCTCGTTGAAATTGGTATTGATCATGGTGGCTTCGAGCGGGATCCAGACATGGCCGTCCTTGAACGCCAACAGGCTGTGATCGTGACTGATGGAATCGGCGTCTTCGGCCTTCAATCCGGTGTCGAACATCAGAAAAAGGTGCTGAGGGACCTCGACAAATGCAGTCCTGATACCCAGGTTCTCGAGCCCCGCGCTGATCAATACCGACAGGTCGTCGCAATCGCCGCTTTTCAGGCGCAGCGTTTCCCGCGGAAATTGTACGTAATCGATCTGGTCGTCGCGCAATTGCGCAAACGGCGTGTTGGGATCGGCGATGTAATTGGTACCGGATGCAGTCAGACTGCTGAAATAGGACATCGCCGCGATCAGCTTGTCGTTCAGCGGGCCCGGTTCGGGTTGGTAGGTATTGACAACCTGGCGAACATAATTCCTGAGCGTATCGTCCTTGGGGGTCACGAAAGATCCGATCATATTCGGGTCCGCCCAGACGATCGCATTCTTGCCGTAGATCGTCATTGCCTGGGTTAGCGATATATCATCCTTTTGACCGTCGCGCTGATAGCCAAGCCGAACCTCTACCTGGACACCGGTATCTTCGTCGACTTCCAGTATACGGTTGTTGAATGTCGCCTTTATCGGGATTTCCAGTACCTCGTTGGCAGCGATTTTCGGAATCTCGACCGTACTCGGAAAATCCATGAACTCCTTGATCTGGAAGGATAGTCTCAGGTTGCCAAATTCAGTCCCCCCCACGTTTTTCACCTTGATGCTGCCGATGGGTTCGGCCTGGTATTTTTTGTAAGCCGCCGAAAATACCCGCTGTAAATTAAGATCCGACAACAGCAGCTGCGGCGTATTGTTTTTGAATTCGAGCGATTTCTTGCGCTCGGCGAAAGCCACATTGAGGAGTGCGCGGTTTTCGTCCGTCGGCTCGATTTCCACGGCTTTCTCGAAGGCCGCGACCGCGTCGTCGAAACGGCGTCGTTTGCTATAGAGATCGCCGAGGGCAATATGGGGAGCGGCCCAGTCGGGACGAATCGCGGCCGCGCGCTCGAGGTGTTTGCGCGAGGCATCGAACAGGTTGGCATCCAGATAAACTCGCCCGATTCGGTATTGTAACTCCGGGGATGCCGAATCGATGCCGATCGCGTTCTTGAGGTACTCGATTGCCGAACCGATCTTACCCTGCTGATTGGCGATATCGGCCTGCAACACCAGCACATCGACATTTTTCGGCGCAAGTCTGGCCGCCGCATCCGCATGTATTGCTGCCGAGCGATAGTTGCGCGTTGCGAGCAACGCACTGGCGTAGAGCCTCTGGGCCTGTAATGACTGTGGATTGAGCCCGACTGCCTTGTCGAGATAGCTGCTCGCGTCCGTGTAATGCTCGCGCTCGAGTTCCATCTTGCCGGCCAATCGATACAGATCGAAGGCATCGGGATTATGTTCGATTCCCTCGGCCAGCGCTTCCACCGCGTTGGCTTGCTGACTGATCGCCGCGTAGGCGCTGGCGATGGAGTACCAGGCATCGGCCACGCCCGGGTTCTCCTTGACCGAGCGCGTAAGGCGCAGAATGGCCTCCTTGTATTTTTCCTGCCTGGCCGCGATTTTACCCAGCAGGTAGTATCCTTCGGACCGGGTCTCTCGATTACCCGAGAGCTTCGAGGCAATTGATTTTGCCTCTTCATCACGCCCGAGATTCAATAGCGCACGCGCCTTGCCGACCGAGGCTTCGCCGAGATCGGGTCGTGCCGAGGCGACTGCCTCGTAGTGGCCGAGGGCGTCTTCGTACCTGCCCAGTGAATAAAGGTCGTTGGCAATTTTCAGTCGGATATCAATTTCGTCGGGGTGGCTCTCGGCGATAGCCCGATAAGCGATCAGGCCGTCGGCGGGAAGGCCCGCGGCGATATAGCTGCGGCCGAGCAGGTAGCGCAATTCTGCATGCTGCGGATACTTGTCGAGCCCGTCCTCGGCGCAGTTGACGGCATCGATGTAGTCGGACAATTCCAGATCCAGGCGCGTACAGACGAGATAGGTTTCGATGTCGGCCGATTTGCGCTCGAGCTGTTCTTCGACCAGTGCCCGGGCCTCGATAAATTGCCCGAGTTCGATCAGCGAGCGAATCTGGTAGCGAACCGCCTTGTCGCGATAGGATTCGACCTTCGCAAGCCGTTCGAACTCATCGACGGCACGTGTATATTCCTTTAGATTGAAGAGGCTCATCGCCAACAGATCGCGCACATCCCCGTTGAACGGCGCGATTCTGAGCAATTTTTCGGCCAGCTTTGCAGCCTGCGTATAGTCCCCCCTGTTATACAGGGCATCGATTGTCCGGAACTGGTTTTTCCTGGCAGCCGACGGGGTTGCGCGCAGATCGAGCGCACTGACCGATACTATCCTGAACCAGTCGTAATCGCCCGCTTGCTTCAAATCAAGGGTCAGACTGGTATCGGAACTCGTGGCTATGGTCCGGAACGGGCCATCCTGATCCCTGGCGGCCTCGATATCGTACCTGGCGATCAATGGAGACTGGCTACTGCTCCAACTGAGCTCGATCTCCTTCCGGTCCGCGGCAACATTCAGGCCGAAAGCCGAATCCGGATATTCGAGCAGTCTGAAGCGGAACTGTTTCCGACGGGCACTGTCGTTGACCACGAGGCTGTTCGATGCCCCCGACGACACCGAGATCGACGTTGCTTCTTCGAAAAATGCCAGGGTGTCGTTGTCGCCTTCGGCACCGAAATACCGATAAGGCTGCAGGTGCTCGAACACCTGCACCCCATAATCGTTGAAATCCGTCCCCGCCAGCACGTACAGCCGGTCCTGTAAATCGATATCCATGGAGTAAATGCGTTCGATCTTGTCTCGCGATCCGTTTTCGCCTGTGATCGTAGCCATCAGCCGGTGTTGTTTATCGATGACGCGTATTGCCCCGCTACCGTCATCATCGGCAACGTAAATATTTCCCTGGCTATCGACGACCAGCGCGCCGGGCTCGGAAAACAGGCGTTCGCCATTTTTCTGGCCCTCGATTTGCTCGATGTACTGGCCATCGGCAGAAAATACCTGAATACGGTTATTACCCTTGTCGGAAACATAGTATTTGCCACCGTGGATGAAGACGTCGGCGGGCTTTTCGAAGGCCCCAGCCCCGATCCCGAAACGACCGGTGGTGAACAACCTGTCGCCATTCAGCGAGTAACCGTGCAACTGGTTACCTTCCAGAATGGCCACCGCCTGCCGACCGACATAGAGAGCTCCCGGACTTTTGACCTGGCTGGCAAATTTCCCCAACTCGGTGCCTTCGTCGGAAAGGATTACAATCCCCCCGTCGTCCGGCCTGACGCAAAGCGATCCGTTTTCGCCATAATTTGCCTGGAGATCGCAGGCGGCTTCGGTAGCCGATACAAACTCGAAACGATCCCGTCCCACGGGACTGGCGGTTTCGATTTTTTCCAACTGCAGGACTTCGACTTTTTGATTCCGGTTGTCGAGTATCGCTATCTGCCCCTGGTCATTGACCGAAAGCTGGCTGATTGCCAGATACTGCCCTCTCGAGGGGCCCAGTCTACCGAATTGAGCCAGCAATTTACGATTGCGCCAGTCGAACACGGCAACCCTGCCGTTAACCCTGTTTGCGAGATACAGCGTGCCGCCGGAATCGGCAGTCATGGCGCTAAACTCGGGAACCCGGTCAAACAATGGCTGTAATTCCCTGGGCGTTATGCGCTCGATCAAGTGTCCGTCACTATCGAAAATGGAAATCTGCGACGACTCATCGAGGACATAAATATTTTCTTCGGCGTCGATACCGACCTGTGTCGGCGCCCCCAGGTCGTCGTCGCCAAAGCTCCGTAAATACAGGCCCTGATGATTGAATACGCTTATTTGTCGGCCGCGGAAATCACCCACGTAGATAGAGTTATTTGCGGATGCCGCCACCGCCCGGGGATAGCCGATTTCGCCCGGACCTCTTCCCGATCGAGAAAAAATCCTGTCGGGATTAAACTGAGGCCCGAGAATTGCAATCTTGCTGGATGCCTCGTTAAGCACAACGAGACGACCGTCGGCAAGGGTGTCTATACCCGCGAGGCCCTTGTCTTCGAATATCGAAGGCGAAAGACTGACAGTATCGACCTTGTCGCCATCGAATTTCAGCAGCGAGCCGTTTGCCTCACTGGATACGTACACCACGCCGTCCGCGGTAATTTTCAGACCGTTCGCCTGCCCCAGTGCCCTGGCATATTCGGACGCCTGATACAAATGCAGTATTTCGAGGGCACGCGCTTCGGAAGCAAAGCCGGCCAAAACCACCAAAAGCAGCCAACTGTAGAATCTTGTCTGCAAAATATTCTTAAGCCTCCTGATATATCACGGCCTTAGGCATATTACCTGTATCTCAGGACCCGTAATGGAGGCTCGCTATCTGGCTATTCCCCTTTTACTGTTCCTGACAAAATTGACGAATTCGTCGACCTCGGGAAATTTATCACATAATGGTTTCAGGTTTTCAAATGCGCTTTCCTTCGACACTCTGGATTTCAGGAGTTCACGAAAAGACTTATGCAGCGCGCGGATAAGTTCCGGCGAAAACCCGCGGCGCTTGAGGCCCTCCTTGTTGATTCCTACGACTCGTGCCCGGTTTCCGGCCGCGGTCGAAAACGGCGGGATATCCTGGGTGATCACCGAGCCGAGGCCGCAAAAAGCCCGGCTGCCGATCGTCGTAAACTGGTGCACCGAGGTAAAACCGCCCAGCGTTGCATGATCGCCGACCGCGACGTGTCCCGACAGCGAAGCCGCATTGGCAAAGATGGTATGGTCGCCGACGATACAGTCGTGGGCGACGTGGCTGTATGCCATGAACAGGTTATCGCTGCCGATCAGGGTTTCGCTGTTGCCTTCGACGGTACCCCGGTTGAGGGTAACATACTCGCGAATCACGTTCCTGTCGCCGATTACCAGGCGGGTCGGTTCGCCCTGATATTTTTTGTCCTGGGGCGCTTCACCGACGGAGGCGAACTGAAATATATGATTGTCGCGCCCGATACGGGTCGGGCCCATGATCACGACATGCGGACCGACCCGTGTTCCCGCGCCGATTTCGACACCCGCTCCGATCACGCTATAAGGACCGATATCGACGTCGTCGGCAATCTTCGCATCCGTATCGACGATAGCCGTCTCGTGAATCATCGCTGGCGGTCCTGGGCCGAGCACATCATTTCGGCATCGGCGACGACCTCCCCGTCTACCAGAGCCTCACAACGATACATGCCGATACCGCGCATGTTTCGTTTCAGCGAAATATTCAGGACCAGTTGATCGCCGGGCGCTACCTGGCCGCGAAATCTCGCCTTGTCGATGCCGACCAGCAAGTAGAGCTTGATTTTGTGTGCGTCGCCCATTCCGCTGAATGCCAGTAATCCGGTCGCCTGCGCCATCGCTTCGAGGATCAACACCCCCGGCATGATCGGCTGGCCCGGAAAATGGCCCTGAAAAAAAGGTTCGTTGATAGACACGTTTTTTATCGCTGACAGACTCTTGCCTTCTTGTATTTCGACTACCCGGTCGATTAACAGGAACGGGTAGCGGTGCGGCAATAACTCCATCACCTTGCTTATATCAAGTTCCAATTTAACCCCTCATATTGGTATATAGCCCGAATTGGTACTAGTTCCGGGATTTTTCCAGCGCGGCTATGCGCTGTGCCAGTGCTTCGAGCATCTTGTAGCGGGCATTACTGCGATGCCAGAGGCTGTTTTCCATCAGCGGCGTGCCGGACGAGTATACTCCCGCCTCGCGAATATTCCGGGTTACCAGCGACATCGCGGTTACCGTCACCCCGTCGGCGATTCGCAGGTGCCCGAGAATGACCGCGGCCCCGGAAATTTTACAGTAGCGACCGATCTCCGCGCTACCGGCGATTCCGACACAGGCCGCGATCGCCGTGTGCGCACCGATGCGGACGTTGTGTGCGACCTGTATCTGGTTGTCCAGCTTGCAACCCTGCTCGATCACGGTGTCGTCCATCGCGCCGCGATCGATGGTCGTATTGGCGCCGATTTCGACGTCGTCGCCGATCGACACGCTGCCCAGTTGGGGCACCTTGATCCAGTGCTCGCCGTCCTCGACCAGGCCGAAACCGTCGGCGCCGATCACCGCGCCGGAGTGCACTATGCAGCGGTTGCCCAGCACCACGTCGTGCTCCAGGGTCACGCGCGAATACAAACGGCAGTTTTCGCCGATGCGTACGCCTTCGCCGATTACGCAGCCTGCACCGATCGTCGATCCGTCGCCGATCACGGCG
>JASFKL010000045.1:0-16608 GCA_050118655.1 Gammaproteobacteria bacterium
CGAATGCGTTCCCCGACGCCGGCGAACACTGACAGGCCCCTGTGCAGGTTGGCGACCGCATTCATGAATTCCATGATCAATACCGTTTTGCCGACCCCGGCGCCGCCGAACAAGCCGGTTTTGCCGCCCTTGACGAACGGGCAAAGCAAGTCGATGACCTTGATCCCGGTTGCGAGGACATCGCCCGCACCGACCGCCTCGCGCAGCGGCGGCGGGTTACTGTGAACATTGCGAAATTCTTCCGCCTCGAGCGGTTCGCCGCCATCGAGCGGTTCGCCGAATATATTGAGCAGGCGACCGAGGCAATCGGGGCTGACCGGAATACGCAGCGGCGCACCGGTATCGAACACGGGCATGCCCCGGTACAGGCCGGAACTGCGGTGCAGGGTTATCGCCCGCAGGTGGTGCTCGTCGAGGTGCTGGTGAACTTCGAACAGACAGGTGTCCTGGTCGAGGCGCGCCGACAGCGCCTGGCGCAACGGCGGCAAGCGGTCGCATTCGATTACCGCGACCGGGCCGTGTGCCTCGGTGATCATGCCGATGGGGGTCTGCCCGGTATCGGTGCCATTCATCGACATATCTTGAGCGTCCTTCGAATGTATCGGCAATGGATGACGGTTAATGAATCGACAATCGGAATCGGCTCCTGCGATGGCGCGCAGCGGGAAAAGACTCGACCGCCGGAACTTTGATCACGACCGCGAATATGGCCCGATTCCGAATATCCCTTCTACTAGGCGAACAGGCTACCCTGCGGACCGCGCCGCAGGTATGACATGTATCAACTAAAGGTCAGTAGAACTAAGTCGCAGGCGGTGCTTCGAGGCGGGATTTTTTCCCGGCGCGGCTGACGATATAGACGCCGATGACGCTGACCAGCATGCCGAGGATAGATAGCGATCCCAGGGTTTCGCCGAACAGGAAATGCGCCTCGACCACAACCAGCGGCGGTACCAGGTAGAACATGCTGGATACGCGGCCGGCCTCGCCGTGATTGATGATATACAACAACAGGACTACCGCGCCGATCGACAGGCCGAGCACCTGCCAGACGAGCGCGGTGGAGAATGCGGGTGTCCAGTCTATGAGCCAGGTCTCGCCGAACAGCAACGCGAAACCCGCGGTGGCGAGCGCGCCGGCAACGTATTGCATCAATGTTCCCGGCAATAGTTTCGACTGATCGCAAAATTTCTTCTGGTAAAACACGCCGACGGATATCGATCCCAGGCTGACCAGGCACATGGCGAGATCGGCCGCCGCGAGACCGCCATTGAGCCCGAGGGACAGACCGTACTTGCCGACGATCACGACCGCGATACCGACGAAGCCGATCGCGAGGCCCGCGATCTTGCGAAAATCGAGATGCTCGCCGATGTAGAGCGTCGCCAGCACCGTGGTCAGAATCGGTTGCACCCCGATGATGATGGCGACGATGCCGGAAGGCATCCCGTTCTTGATCGGCCAGAACAGGAAGCCGAGATAGCCGCAGTGCAGCAGCGCTCCGGTGATCATATCGTGCCTGAATCGCCACGGGTTACGCGGCAGTTCGCCGCCGAGCAGCAGCAATATCGGTACCAGCGCCAGCGCGGTAATCGAGAACCGCAGGCACAGGAACACGAACGGATCCGCGTTCCACATGCTGTATTTGGCCGCGATGAAGCCGGTGCTCCACAACGACACGAACACCAGCGGCGCGAAGCGCAATACCAATGCCTGATTCGGCATGCCCTGCAGATTCGGGCCGCTGCCGGCCTATCCCTCCGCGGGATTGACCTCGAGCAGTTCGACTTCGAAGATCAGGGTTTCGAACGGGCCGATCGCGCCGCCGGCGCCGCGTTCGCCATAAGCCAGTTCGGCCGGAATCACGAAGCGATACTTGCTGCCGACATTCATCAATTGTAAACCCTCGGTCCAGCCGGGGATGACCTGGTCGAGCCTGAAGCTGGTGGGTTCGCCGCGAGAGTAGGAACTGTCGAACTCGGTACCGTCGATCAGCGTACCGCGGTAGTGAACCGTGACGTTGTCGCTGGCCGAGGGTTTGGCGCCGTCGCCCTGGGTCAGCACGCTGTACTGCAGCCCGGAATCGGTGACCTGTACGCCTTCATTTTCGGCGTTGCTCTTCAGGTACTCTTCGCCGCGCTTGCGGTTGGCCTCGGTTTGCTCGGCAAACATTTTTTCCATCCGCGCATTGATCGCGTTGCCGGCTTCTTCCAGCGTGAGCAGCGTTTCCTGGTCGCCGTGCTGGGCCTTCATGCCCGCGAGCAGAACTTCATAGTTGACGTCGCCGTATTGCTTGAGCACGCGTTCACCGATGACCATGCCGAGCCCGTAACTGAACTTGTCGTCGTCGGTCGTGACGCTGATTTCGGAGCTCGATTGCGACTGGTTCATTTTGTCGCAGGCGGCCAGCGTCAACAGGAGTGCGCACGGCACGAGTAATTTCAATTTCATTTAAATATCCTTGGGGTTGAGGTTAATCCTGTACGATCCGCGCAATCACATTCATGAAATCGCCGGTCTTGATCAGGGAAGGAAAATGACGGCCGAGTATAATGCCGTCGCTCTGGGCCCGGTATTCGACCGGCTCCAGTCCATTTCGTTCGATGTTGTAGATACGAGCGAGCAAATCGCCCTTGTTGACCTGATCGCCGAGTTTGACGCAGGGATCCAGCAGACCGTTGTGATGCGAAAATACGTAGGCGTTGGGTTGCTGCATGTCGAGTTTGACCGGCGATTCGCCCGAGGTCAACGGCTCCTCGTCGAGAATTCCGGCATGGACGAGAAAATTATGCACTCCGCGCTTGCCGATACCGGCCGTCTCCAGGGTGGTGGTGCCGCCGCCGCCGAGTTCGGTGGAAACGAATACCTTGCCCATGCTTTCGGCCTGGGTATCGTACATGCCGCCGGCGTCGATCTCGATCAGGCTCAGGTAATAAGGGGCGCCGAAGGCGTGGGTGGCCGCCTCGCAGGCCGCCTGCTGGGTCTTGTCATCGAGCTCGTGATAAGCCGCGAAGGGCAGAAATTCGAGGGTTTTGCCTCCCGAGTGAATGTCGAGCACGAAGTCGCACATCGGCAGCAGCGTATTGGTGATGTAATCGGCGATCTGCCGGCTGACGGTGCCGGTCGGATCGCCCGGGAAGATCCGGTTCATATTAAGGCCGTCGATCGGCGAGACGCGGGTGGCGGTCTGAAAGGCCGGAAAGTTCAGTGCCGGGATGATGAATATGCGGCCCTTGACCTTGCTCACGTCGATATTATTGGCCAGATGGTGCAGCGCGATCGGACCCTCGTACTCGTCGCCGTGGTTGGCGCCGGAAAGGATCGCGCCGGGGCCGGTACCGTTGTTGATCACCGTGATCGGCAGCATGACCGAGCCCCAGGCGGAATCGTTGCGCGAGTAGGGGATATGGAGGAAGCCGTGCTGCAGGCCCTCGCGGTCGAAATCGATGGTTGCTGAAATCGGGTTGGCCATGATTATTTCACCAGCAGTTTTTGCTCGACGTTGGCCAGGCACTCGTAACCGGTATCGGTAATCACCACGGACTCGGTGATTTCGAGCCCGCCGTCGTCGAGCCACAGTGCCGGCATGAAATGGAAAGTCATATTGGGTTTCAGTTCGGTTTCGTCGCCGCGGCGCAGACTCATCGTACGCTCGCCCCAGTCGGGCGGGTAGGACAGGCCGATCGAGTAACCGGTGCGGTTGTCTTTCTTGAAACCGTGTTTTTCGAGCGTGTCGAAGAATGCGATCGCGATATCCTGCGCGGATTTCCCCGGTTTCGCATTGTCGAGACCCGCGGCCATCGCGTCGAGGACGGCTTTTTCCGCGTCGAGATATTTCTGCGGCGGTTTACCCAGCGATATGGTGCGCGAAAGCGGGCAATGATAGCGCCGGTAACAGCCGGCGATCTCGAAAAAAGTGATGTCGCCGGCGGCGAGCACCGAATCGTCCCAGGTCAGGTGCGGCGCGGTGGCGTCCATGCCGGTGGGCAGCATCGGCAGAATCGCCGGATAGTCGCCCCAGTAATCGTCGGTGCCGGCGACCCCGCTGCGGAAAATTTCGGCGGCGAGCAGATTCTTCTTCAGTCCCGGCTCGATCATTGCGTAGATCGCCGCATGCATCGATTCGACGATGCGCGCGGCGGCGCGCATATACTCGATTTCGCGGTCCGATTTGACCAGGCGTTGCCAGTTCACCAGCGCGGTTGCGTCGACCAGCTTTGCCCCGGGCAGGCCGGCTTGCAGTGCCTGGTGCGCGGCCGCGGAGTAATAGTAGTTTTCGAGTTCGACGCCGATCGCCGACTTGCCGTGACCCTGATCGACGAGTAGCTGCGCGAGGTGATCCATCGGGTGGCGTTCTGTCGACTGCACGTAGTGGTCGGGATAACCGATGATATTGTCCTCGGCGAGGTAGACGGTACGCAGTGCGCCGGCGGCATCGATGCCGCGTCCCCACCAGACGGGTTCCCGGTCGTGTTGTACGATCACGCACTGGTGCGTATAGAAAGACCAGCCGTCGTAGCCGGTCAGCCAGGCCATGTTGGACGGATCGCAGACGACCAGGCAATCGATATTGCGCGAAGCCATCGCTTCGCGAGTCGCCGAGAGCCGTTGCTCGTACTCGGGCAAAGTAAAATTGAGGTGCGCGTCTCTGGGCATGATCTGTGCCTCTAGGTGGCGAAACTGGTACCGGCCCGTCGCTCCTGGCAGCGTTGAAACGCCAGGGTCGCGATCGCGGTATCCTGGATACCGGTGCCGGTCAGATCGCAAAGGGTAATGTCTTTCCCGGTATCGCGTCCCGGGCGCTGGTGGGCGATGATCTGACCCAGTTCGGCAAACTCCGCCTCGGCCGGAACCAGATGCTGCTCGATCGCATGGTGCAATTCTCCCAGTACCTTCACCTGCGCCAGGCGGTCGCAGAAATAACGCGCCTTGCCGGCGACGATAGCCGGGTCGATCTCGTTCTTGTGCTCGGAATCCGAGCCCATCGCGGTGACGTGCTGGCCGGGCTGGAGGTGTTCCGCCAGCAGAATCGGACGCTCGGCCGGTGTCGTGGTGACGATGATATCGGCACCTTCGACGGCCGCGGCGACCTCGTCGCAGGCGCTGACCGGAAAACCCAGGCGCTGGCTCAGGTTGTCGGCGGTGGCGGCGGCCTTATACGGATCGCGGGCCCAGATGCGCGCCGAATCGATGTCGCGTACCAGGGTCAGCGCCTCGAGTTGCAGTCCGGCCTGCACGCCAGCGCCGATAATCGCCGCGCAGCGGCTGTCGGCGCGCGCCAGGTATTTCGCGGCCACTGCGCCCGCTGCCGCAGTGCGCAGGTCGGTCAGGTAGCCGTTGTCCAGCAACAGGGCCTCTACCATCCCGGTGCGCGTGCTGAACAGCACCATCAGTCCATTGACGCTGGGCAGTCCCAGGCTCGGGTTATCGAAGAAGCCGGGGCTGATCTTGATCGCGAGGCTGTCGACCCCGGGGATGTAGGCGGTCTTGACGTCGATTTCGCCGTTGTGCTCGATGATGTCGAGACGCATGATCGGCGGCATTACCACCGACTTGGTGGCCAGCGCATGGAACGCGTTTTCGACGCACTCGACGGCGGCCAGGTCGAGCTGAATCTGGCTGCGTAACTCGGCCTCGGTGAGGATTCTGATATCTGGCATTTAAAGCTCGTAGTTCTCGTGATTGATGATTTTGCGGTGCAGCTCCATGTCGATATTCTTGCCGCTCAGCAGGGCGACGGTCTTGCCGCCGGGCTCGACCTTGCCGGCCAGCAGCGCCGCGACGCCGACCACCCCGGCGCCCTCGACGATGATCTGTTCATTGAAATAGGCGTGACGGATGCCCTCGGCGATTTCCTCCTCGGTGAGTAATACCAGTTGGTCGACATAGTCACGCACGATCCCGAAAGTCAGCCGGTTGTCGAGGCCGATGCCGCCGCCGAGTGAATCGGCGAGCGTCGGTAACTCCTCGACCTCGACCGGCTTGCCGGCTTTTTGCGAGGCGTGCATCGCGGCGCCGCGCTCCATCGATATTCCGACCACGCGCACCTCGGGACGTTGCAGCTTGATCGCCAGCGCGATACCCGAAATCAGGCCGCCGCCGGAAATTTGCACCAGCACGGTGTCGACGTCGGGTACTCGTTCCAGTATCTCCAGGCCGAGCGTTCCCTGGCCCGCGATCACGTGGGGGTGCTCGAATGGCGGAATCATCGTATAACCTTCCTCCTCGACCAGCCGCCTGGCTTCGACCTCCGCCTCGTCCTGGGATTTGCCGAGGATACGGGTTTCGGCGCCGAGATCGCGTATCGCCTCGAGCTTGTTCCCCGGCACCAGTTCCGACATGCAGATGATGCAGGGGACGCCGGCCTGGCGGGCCGAGTAGGCGAGCGCGCGGCCGTGATTGCCGGTCGATACCGCGGTCACGCCGCTGGTTCCGGGTTCGAGCTGCAGCACCGCGTTCATCGCCCCGCGCAGCTTGAAGGCACCGGTTGTTTGCAGGTATTCGTGCGCCAGCAGGATCTCGCCCGGGAAGCGTTTCGACAGCGACGTCGATGCGGAGACGTGCAGCGGGACGATACGGCCGGCGATGCGTTGCCGGGCCGCCTGAATATCGCCGAGCTGGATTTCGGTCTGACTCATGACTGCAGGCAGTGGTCGTGGAGAATGCGCGCGCACATCAGGTCGAGATGACCGCCGCCGCCGTTTTTGAAAACGGTGATTTCGTCTGCCGAGCGGCGTCCAGAATGACGTTGTTGGCACAGGTCCGAGAAATCGGCGAGCACGTCGCTCTCGGAAATCACCCCCGCGGCCAGCGGGATCATCAGCTCGCCGATGTGCTCGATCGTGGTCTCGCGCGCGTCGACGAACAGGCTGCCGCGCCGCAGCACCTCGTCGTCCGCCTCGCGCATTTCCGGCGTGTAGGCGCCGATCAGGTCGACGTGCGTGCCCGGCTGCAGCCAGGCGCCCTCGATGATCGGTTGCGCCCGGCCGATCGCCGAACAGACCAGGTCGGCCGCGCGCACGCCGGTCTCGACGTCGGTTTCGACGCCGAAATCGATGCGTGGAAACCGTTTTGACAGGTTTTCGCAGAGTTCCTGCGCCTTTTCGGTACTGCGGTTCCAGACGCGCACCCGTTCGAGCGACGGTCTGATTTCGCAGTGCGCCGATACCAGGTGCGGCGCCATCTGGCCGGCGCCGATCATCAGCATCGAACGGACATCCTCGCGCGACAGCAGCTTGCTGCCGAGCGCCGAGTCGGCCGCGGTTTTCAGCCAGGTGAGCGCGGTGCCGTCGAGGCAGGCGAGGGGAGTGCCGTTTTTGCCCTCGAAAAGTACGTATACCGCCTGGATCGACGGCCATTCCCGGGTCTCGTTATTGCGCGGGAAAATGCTGATGACCTTGGCGCCAACCGCTTTTTCGGGCTGCCAGCCGCTGCGAATGAAGAAATGGTTGATACTGCCGGCATCGTCCTTCGATTCCATCAGCATTTCATCCACCAGGCCGATGGGCTCGCGATGCATCGCCTCGAGTTCGTCGACCAGCGTCGCGAACGGCAGGCAATTCAGCAATTTGTCGGCATCGAGCATCAACATGCGATCTTTCCCCGGGGCCCCGACAGGCGCTAGACTCCTTCATTATTGTCAGGGTGGTGGAGTGTACTCAAATCGCGCCCTCATTAACAATTCAATTTTGGGAGAAAAGCGAGTGGCCGAACATATCAACGAACTGGGCCAGCCGATCGGTTTTCCGGTGCCCGACTGGCAACCTTGCGAACACCCGCGTGGCGCGCGCATGCAGGGCAGGCTGTGCCGTCTCGAACCGGTGGATGTCGAGGCCCATGCGAGCGACCTGTTCCGGTCTTTCGGCGAAGACCGGGAGCATCGCAACTGGACCTATCTGCCTTACGGCCCGTTTTCCGGCGAAGATGCGTTTCGCGACTGGCTGAGCACGGCCTGTCTGGGTGACGATCCCTGCTTTTTCAGCGTCATCGATGCGGCCGACGGGCGCGCCGTGGGCCTCGCCAGTTACCTGCGTATCGAGCCCGGCGTCGGGGTTATCGAGGTCGGGCATATTCATTTTTCACCGCGCATGCAGGGTAAGCCGATTTCGACCGAGGCCATGTACCTGATGATGCGCCAGGTTTTCGAGAACTGGGGCTACCGCCGCTACGAATGGAAATGCGATTCGTTGAACCGGCCGTCGCGCTCGGCCGCGCAGCGTCTCGGATTCGCCTTCGAGGGAATTTTCCGCCAGGCGACGATCTACAAGCAACGCAATCGCGACACCGCCTGGTATTCGATTATCGACAGTGAATGGCCGGCCGCGAAAGCGGCCTTCGAGAACTGGCTGAACGACGCCAATTTCGCCGCCGACGGCAGCCAGAAAACCAGCCTGTCGGAAAGCATGCGCGTGGCCCTCGGCCCGCTGCGCTGATACTTAACCAGGGAAGACGATACCTGACTACCACAATACAATCAGGGTAGTTGGGTATTGTGTCCCCCCAATTAATATTCGTGGCGGGCTGATCCCGGGGATCAATTCAATGCGATGCGCCGTCCCCAGGGCACGTTGCGCGAACCCTTGATCACCCAGATCACCGGGAAGTCCGGCGGATAACGGGGGAACGGGCCCTCGGCGTCGGTGAAATATATCATCAGGTCGGGACGGGTATTGTGCCGGTGCAGCCAGTCGAAAACGGGCCGCAGGTCGGTGCCGCCGCCGCCCGGCATTTGTTCGGGTATCTCCATCGCCTGCCAGGCAGGAAAATGCCAGGGTCCGTCGGCCGACAGTTTCATGTCGCAGACGTGCAGCGTAATGTCGACGCCGACGATCGACTTCAGGCTGTTGACCTCGCTGATGAACTCGGAGAGTTCCTTCTTGCGGATCGAACCGCTGCTGTCGATGGCCACGTGCACGATAGAGCCGCGGCTGGCGAGGCGCGGGAAAATGATATCGCCCTCGCGGCGCGACGGCCGCTCGTAACTGTAATCGCCGCGCGCCAGCGACAGGAAGTAGGGAGACAGGATCGCGCGCCACGGGAGCCGGGGTTTGAGCAGCCGGTTGATCAGGCGCTTCATGTGTTCGCTCAGGTGGCTGGTGCGCAAGGCGTGCTGTGCGGCCGTCGCCATACGCTGTTTCCACTGCCGGGCGAGCGCCTCCATCTCGGCGTGCTTTAGCGGGGGAGGCCGCGGCGCGAGATCGGACGGCGTCTCGTCCTGCCCGGATCCCTCGACGTCTTCGGCGGGCCGTTCGGGTTCCTCTTCCTCGGGCGCGGTATCGAGATGGGTATCGAGCGTGCGCCCGGTGAAATTGTCGGGCAGCGCATTGTAGATTTCCTCGGCGCTGAGTTTGGCGAAGCGCCGGTCGTAGATAGCCTCGACCGGCTGCGCCATGCCCGCCTCCATCAGGATACCGTTGACCGCCAGGTCGCAGGCCAGGTTCCAGCGCTTGCGGTCACGCGCACCGCGGCGTACGAAGTGGGCCAGCGCGCAGTGCATCGCCTCGTGGGCAATCGCGAAACGCACCTCGTATTCTTTGAGGGAGATGACCCAGGCGATATTGAAATAGAGAAACCTCGCATCGGTCGCCACCGTCGGGCACCAGCCCGGGTCGGCCGGCTGTAACGGCAGGCGCAGGGCGAGCACGCCGAGGAACGGAAACTCCATGATCAGCCGCGTGCGCGCCGCGGTCAGGCGGCTGATAGCGGACTCGCGCAGGTCTTTCAATTTAGTACCTGCGCGACCCGAAGATCGTATGAACATTCCGGATGGCAGCGCTGGACGTTTGTTGCAGGGCGCCGGAACAGGTTGTGTGCCGGAAACAGGTTGATAATTATTTCCATAGAACCTGGATTACGTACATCATCCAATGAAGCCCTTGAGGGCGCTCAACCGGCTCATGCAATCTGCGGGCTAGTCGACCAGTAAACCGGCGGTTTCTTCAGCCCAGTGGGTGAAGCCCTGGAGCTTGAACAGTTCGCCCTCGAGAATGCGGTGCAGATCGCTGACCAGCATCACGCCGATTTCGCGCTGTGAAAACTGGGTTGCGAAGGAAAGAATATTTTCCAGCGCCTGCTTGCCGGTGCCGACGTCGGGCTTCAGGGTCTTCGCGCGCCGCGTCAGCGCAGCCGCGACCGCGTATTGCAAATCGACCTCGTCTGGCAGTTCGACGCATTCGCCGCCGATGATGGCGTCGATATCCGGCAGTCTTTCGAGATGCTCCAGGTAAGCCATGAATTCGATACCCGCGGCCTCGCCGACACAGGCTTCCAGCGCGGCGCTCAGCAATTCCGGCTGATCGGAAAACTTGAGCAGAGCGCGGTGCGCGAATTCCCAGGTGCGCGGCGAAGGGAAGGCGATCGGATTTTCGCTCTGCTCGAATTCGAACAGCAATTCGGGCCGGAATCTCAAAAAGCCGATGACATGTTCGTCGATGCCTTCCCGCAGCGCCCAGGTAACCCAGTCTTCGAGGTCGACCTCGATTTCGTAGTGGGTGAAACGATTGGCCAGCGGGGTCGGCATGACATGAGACACACCGCGGTCGCCCTGGCGATTACCGGCGGCGAAGATGGCCCAGCCCTCGGGCACGAGGTACTCGCCGAGACGGCGATCCAGTATCAGCTGGTAAGCGGCGGCCGAAACGCTCGGAGGAGCCGCGTTGATTTCGTCCAGGAACAGGATGCCGCTGTCGCCGTGACGCTCGGCGTTGGGCAGCAGGCGAGGCACGGCCCACTCGACGCCGTCGTCGATCCGGTAGGGTATGCCGCGCAGATCGCTGGGCTCGATTTGCGACAGCCGGAGGTCGATCATCGGCGTAGAAAATTTTTCCGCCAGCTCGGCGACGACACGGGATTTACCGACCCCCGGCGGTCCCCACAGCATCACCGGGGTGTGTGTGCCATTCTCGGCGCTCAGCAGTTCCTGCTCGAGAATGGGGATGAGTTGAGATAGTCGCATTTAAGGATGTTCCTTTGTCTGTTTCGGCGCGATCCCCTGGCTACCGTTCCGGTTTCCAGGACGGATGTATGCGCTGCCGTGGCCGCATTGCGTACCGGCTGAGTTTTGTTCGCGAATTCAGGGTATTGCGGTCAGTTTCTGTTAAATTGAGTATAGCAGGGCGGATGGAGTTGTCGGCTTTTTACCGGTCCTGACAGGCGACAGGCGCGGCGGCAGACGCGGCCGGCTTTTTCGGGGTAACGGCAAGCGGTACTCGAACCATGCCGGTAAGCATCGAAATGGCGCGAAACCGGGGTCAGGAAAATGCCGGAAGAACCGAATAGCCGCCGGCCACAGACCGTTTACAGGATGCGCCGGGCGGCTTCGGGAATGGTTGATTAACTCGATTTCTGCGGTAGAATAGCCGGCCTGATTTTTTCGTACACTATATAGTCGCGTAGCTCAGTTGGTTAGAGCACCACCTTGACATGGTGGGGGTCGGTGGTTCGAATCCACTCGCGACTACCATCTTTAAGATGGTTGGCGCGAGTGGCCGAGGTGCGGTGGTTCGACAAATTCGCCGGGAGCGAATTTGCGGCGCGCGCAGCGCGGTCCTGCCGGACGGCCAAAGGCCGGCCGGAGGAACCGAGGGCAGGATGCCCGAGCCAATCCGCTCGCGACTACCAAACTTTATCAAGTGGCCTTTGGTAGGGGTCACCACTGGAGAAAAGAAATGCCTCAAATTACCCTCCCTGACGGTTCCCGGCGCGTATTTGAAAAGCCGATATCGGTCCTCGATATCGCTGCTGACATCGGCCCGGGCCTCGCCAAAGCCACGCTCGCCGGCAAGGTCGACGGCAGGCTTGTCGATGCCGCTCATATCGTCGATCGCGACGCCGAGGTCGCGATCGTCACGGCCCGCGACGAGGAGGCGCTGGAACTCCTGCGCCACGACGCCGCGCACGTGATGGCGCAGGCGGTGCAGGAACTTTATCCCGGCACCCAGGTGACCATCGGTCCGGCGATCGAGGACGGCTTTTACTACGATTTCGCCCGCGACGAACCCTTCAGCCCCGAAGATTTGACCGCGATCGAGGAGCGCATGCACGAAATCGTCAGGCGCGACCTGCCGATCGAGCGCGAAGTGCTGGACCGGGAAGAGGCCAAGCGTGTGTTCGGTGAGCTCGGCGAAAAATACAAGGTCGAAATCATCGACGACATCATTCCCGAGGGCGAGGAAGTCTCGATCTACCGCCAGGGCGACTGGTTCGACGTCTGCCGCGGTCCGCACCTGCCGTCGACCGGCAAGCTCGGTAACGGTTTCAAGGTCATGAAGGTCGCCGGCGCCTATTGGCGCGGTGATTCGCGCAATGAAATGCTGCAGCGTATTTACGGTACTGCCTGGCCGGACAAGAAGCAGCTCAAGGCTTACCTGCATCGCCTCGAGGAAGCCGAGAAACGCGATCACCGCAAGCTCGGCCGCCAGCTCGACCTGTTTCACCTGCACGAGGAGGCGCCGGGCTCGGTATTCTGGCATCCGAAAGGCTGGACCCTGTTCAACAAGCTGATCGCTTACATGCGCGATCGTCAGGAGCGCGCCGGCTACATCGAGGTCAATACGCCTGACGTCATGGATCGCAGCCTCTGGGAAACCTCGGGACACTGGGAAAATTACCGCGAACACATGTTTACCACGCAAACCGAGGACGAGCGCGTGTTCGCGCTCAAGCCGATGAATTGCCCGGGTTCGGTGCTGATGTTCGCCCAGGGTCTCAAGAGTTACCGCGACCTGCCACTGCGCATGGCTGAATTCGGCAAGGTGCACCGCTACGAACCGTCCGGGGCCCTGCACGGCCTGATGCGCGTGCGCCACTTTACCCAGGACGACGCGCATATCTATTGCACCGAGCAGCAGATGGAGCAGGAGTGTATCGACGTGATCGAGCTGATTCTCGATATCTACAAGGATTTCGGTTTCGATGACGTGATCATCAAGTTTTCCGATCGTCCCGACAATCGCATCGGCTCGGACGAGGTATGGGACAAGCTCGAGGGCGCGCTCGAGGGCGCGCTCGAGTCCATGGGACGGGAATATAAATTGTTCCCGGGAGAGGGCGCGTTTTACGGACCCAAGCTCGAATTCGTGCTGCGCGACGCGATCGGCCGTGACTGGCAGTGCGGAACCCTGCAGGTCGATATGAACCTGCCCGAGCGCTTCGATATTTCCTATGTCGCAGAGGACGGCAGCCGCCAGCGGCCGGTCATGCTGCACCGCGCGCTGTTCGGCTCGCTGGAGCGTTTTTTCGGTATTCTGATCGAGCATTACGAGGGCAAATTTCCGGTCTGGCTGGCGCCGGTGCAGGCGGTGGTCATGAATATCACCGACAAACAGGCACCGTATGTCGGAAAAGTCGAAAAAATGCTTAAAAATCAGGGGATCAGGGCGATTTCCGACTTGAGAAACGAAAAAGTCGGGTTTAAAATTCGCGAGCACACTTTGCAGCGCATCCCCTACATGATCGTGGTCGGTGATCGCGAGGTGTCGGAAGAGCGTATCGCGGTGCGTAGCCTGGGCGGCGAAGACCTGGGCTCATTAGCTGTCGACCAATTCGTCGACATGGTACGTCAGTAATCCGGTTGTATGACCGGATTAATTTTTGCAGAAAACTGAAAACGCTGGTTTAGCGGGAGAGTAACCAATCGCAGACAATAAACAGAGCCGTCTGAACGATGAAATAACAGCGCCGGAAGTCCGGCTTATCGGCGAAGATGGCGAACAGAGAGGTATATTGCCTCTGGAAGAGGCCCAGTCCATGGCAGAGGAAGCCGGCGTGGACCTCGTCGAACTGGTTCCCGATGCCGAGCCGCCCGTCTGTCGACTGATGGACTACGGCAAATTCAAGTTTCAGCAAAAAAAGAAGTTGCACGACCAGCGCAAGAAGCAGCGCCAGGTGCATATCAAGGAAATCAAGTTTCGACCGGGCACCGAGGAAGGCGATTACCAGGTCAAGCTGCGGAAACTGACCGAATTCATCGAGGTCGGCGACCGCGTCAAGGTGACGGTACGCTTTCGCGGCCGGGAAATGGCCCACATGGAGCTGGGCACGCAATTGCTCAAGCGGGTCGAGGAAGACACGAGTGAATTCACGACCGTGGATCAGTATCCGCAGTCGGAAGGGCGCCAGATGACGATGTTGCTGGTGCCGAAAAAACGCTAGCCGGAAACGGCCGGCCAATACCCGAAGACGCGTCTCCGGCGTCCAGGGATTTTTAATTATTTGATATTTAAACTGGAGTTTAAGATGCCAAAGATGAAATCAGTCAGTGGCGCCGCCAAGCGTTTCAAGCGCTCGCCGGCGGGCGGCTACAAGCGCAAGCAATCGCACTTGCGCCATATCCTCACCAAGAAGTCGAGCAAGCGCAAGCGTCAGCTTGGAGAAAAGCTCGAAGTCCACGAAAACGACGTGCAGCAGGTACGTCGTATGTTGCCGTATTCTTAGGGGGGAATCGTCATGCCAAGAGTCAAGAGAGGCGTCACCGCGCACGCTCGCCACAAGAAGGTGCTGGATAAAGCCAAGGGTTACCGCGGCGCTCGCAGCAAGGTTTTCCGCGTCGCCAAGCAGGCCGTCACCAAGGCGGGCCAGTATGCATACCGCGACCGCCGCCAGCGCAAACGCCAGTTTCGCGCGTTGTGGATCGCGCGTATCAACGCCGGCGCACGTGAAAACGGCATGTCTTACAGCGTTTTCATGAACGGTCTGAAAAAGGCCTCGATCGAGATCGATCGCAAGGTGCTTTCCGATATCGCCGTGCACGACAAACCCGCGTTTACGGCTCTGGTCGAAAAAGCCAGGGCCAGCCTGGAAACCGCGTAGCTTGCGATTTAAAGGCGGCGGCAAGGCCTGCTTTGTCGCCGTCGATATAAATCCCGATACGTGACCCAGGATCTAGACACTCTGCTGGAGCAAGCCTCCCGCTCGATCAGCCAGTCCGACGACATGGCCGCGCTCGATGCCGTGCGCGTCGCCTACCTCGGCAAGAAGGGCGAAATTACCGCGCAGTTGAAAAACCTGGGGCAGTTGCCGCCCGACGAGCGTCCGGCGGCCGGACAGGCGATCAACCGCGTCAAGCTCGAGATCCAGGAATTGCTCGAATCGCGCCGTTCGGCGCTCAGCGAGGCGGCGATCGCCGGGCGCCTGCAAAGCGAAACCGTCGATGTCAGCCTGCCGGGCAGGCGCACAGCCGCCGGCGGCTTGCACCCGGTCACGCTGACCATGAATCGAATCGACAAGATGTTCGGCAAGCTCGGCTTCGACGTCGCCGAGGGTCCCGAGGTCGAAGACGATTTTCACAATTTCGAGGCCCTCAACATCCCCGAGAGCCACCCGGCGCGGGCGATGCACGATACTTTTTACTTCGGCGACGGCAGGCTGCTGCGCACGCATACCTCGCCGGTGCAGATCCGGGTGATGGAAAACCGGGAACCGCCGCTGCGAGTGATCGCACCGGGGCGGGTCTACCGCTGCGATTCCGATCTGACCCACACGCCGATGTTCCACCAGGTCGAGGGCTTGCTGGTCGACGTGGACGTGTCGTTTTCGGTGTTGAAGGGCACGCTGGAGGAATTCCTGAAGATGTTTTTCGAACAGGAAGATTTGAAAACCCGCTTCCGGCCCTCCTATTTCCCGTTTACCGAGCCGTCGATGGAAGTCGATATCAGCTGCGTGATGTGTGCCGGGGAGGGTTGCAGGGTTTGCAGCCATACCGGCTGGATCGAAATACTGGGCTGCGGCATGGTACATCCCGAAGTTTTCCGCCACGCCGGCGTCGATAGCGAAAAGTATACCGGTTATGCCTTCGGGCTCGGCGTGGAGCGGATGGCAATGCTGCGTTACGGCGTCAACGACCTGCGTCTCTACTTCGAAAACGATCTGCGTTTTCTGCGACAGTTCGGCCAGGGCTAACCATGGAAATCAGCGAAAACTGGTTGCGCGAATGGGTCGACCCGCCGGTCAACAGCGAAGAACTGATGAGCCAGCTGACCATGGCCGGACTCGAGGTCGGCGGTTCGCGCTCCGCCGCACCCGCGCTGCCGGAAGTCGTGGTCGCCGAGATCCTGGCGGTCGAAAAACATCCGCACGCGGACAAGTTGAGCCTTTGCGATGTCAATGACGGGGAGGCCGGTTTCAAGGTCGTCTGCGGCGCCGGCAACGTGCGCGCGGGTCTGAAGGTGGCATTCGCGCGCGTCGGCGCGAAGCTGCCGGGATTCGAAATCAAGAAGAGCAAGATCCGCGGGGTGGTTTCCGAGGGCATGATATGTTCCGCGGCCGAGCTCGAGCTCGCGGAAATTTCCGACGGCATACTCGAACTGCCCGCAGATGCGCCGCAGGGCATGCCGATCGCCGAATACCTGGAGTTGGCCGACACGATCATCGATATCGATTTGACGCCGAACCGTGGCGACTGCCTGTGCATCGCCGGGGTCGCGCGCGAGGTATCGGCGATCAACGCGCTGCCGCTGCAGTCGCCTGCGAACGGCGGCGTCGAGCCCGTCATCGACGACCAGTTCCCGATCGAACTCGAGGCCCCGGCGCATTGTCCGCGCTATGTCGGGCGCGTTATCCGCGGGATCGACCCGAATGCCCGGACGCCATTGTGGATGCAGGAAAAATTGC
>JASFKL010000046.1:0-16282 GCA_050118655.1 Gammaproteobacteria bacterium
CTAGCGGAATGCGCGCGGCTTGACCAGTTCGGGGGTTACCGGCTCGGCCGCAGCCGTCTTCGACTTGCGCAAGGGTAACAGGTTCGCGTCATCCCGCTGGTCGAACACCCGCTTGACCAGGATCGAATGCGACTCGTTGACCCTCTGCAGCCGCCCGACCACGCAGAGGAAAGGCTGCTGGTCGACCAGGCGATGGAAACGCGCATACACCCGGGGGGTGAAAGCGAGATTGATGAAACCCGAATCGTCTTCGAGAGTGACGAAGACCATGCCTTTGGCCGATCCGGGGGATTGCTTGACCAGCACCATGCCGAAAGCGAATACGTCGATATCGGCGGGTAGCCCCGCGAGACGTTCGGCGGGAGTGATTTTTTCGGCCGCAACCGGGTAAGGCCAATGCTCCCGCCTGAGCACCGCCGCGGGGTGCTGGCCGAGACTGGTTCGGAAAGCCCGGAAATCCTTACGGATAGTATCTAAGCTACTTTCCGCGGGCCAGGCAATACGATCGTCGACCCGGTCGAGGACAGGAACCGACGGCGATGCCTCGGCCTGCCAGAGCGCATCCGCGCGCGACTCGCCGAACTCGGCGAATACTCCCGCCGCCGCAAGCGCAGTGATTTCGTCGCGCGCCGGCGTACAGTCGCGGTTGAATTCCTCGAAGCTGCGCCATACGCCCCGCTCTTCGCGGCAGTCGAGAATGCGCTCTACGCAGCCCTGGGACAGCCCGCGAATCAGCCGAAACCCGAGACGTATCGAGTAATCATCCTTTGCCGTGGCTCTCTCCAGCCGATGGTCCCAGTCGGATTTGTTGACGGATATCGGCTGCACGCGGATACCCTCGCGCCGCGCCGCCTGCAACAGCGCGTGCGGCGAGTAAAAACCCATCGGCTGGGAATTCAGCACCGCGATATAGAATGCGGCAGGAAAGTGGCATTTCAGATAACAGGATGCGTAGGCGATCAGCGAAAACGAAACCGCGTGCGACTCGGGAAAACCATACTCCGCAAAACCTTTCATCTGCCCGAGAATCTGTTCGGCGAATTCCGGCGCAACGCCGTTATCCTGCATGCCCCGTTCGAGCCTGGCGAGCAGGGGCTTCAAATCGCGATCGAAATCCTTGATTCCCCAGGCGCCGATCTTCTTGCGCAGTTCGTTGGCCTCGCCGGCAGTAAAGTTGCCCACCGCGATCGCGATGCGCATGGCCTGCTCCTGGAATATCGCGATCCCGAGCGTGCGTTCGAGAATCGGGCGCAGGCGCTGGTCGGGATAGGTCACGGGCTCGAGGCCATCGCGGCGCGCGAGATAGGGGTGGATGACCTTGCCCTGGATCGGCCCGGGACGGATGATCGCGACCTCGATCACGAGATCGTAGAAACAGGCCGGCTTGAGCCGAGGCAGCATCGACATTTGCGCACGCGACTCGATCTGGAAGGTGCCGACGGTATCGGCACGCTGGATCATCGCGTAGGTCGGCCGGTCGTCATCTGGAATCGTGTCCAGCCGCAAGGTCCGCCCGTAATAATGCCGCAGGTAGTCGAAACATTTGCGCAGCGCCGACAGCATGCCGAGGCTGAGCAGATCGATCTTGAAAAAACCGAGCGCCTCGATGTCTTCCTTGCACCACTGGATCACACTGCGCCCGGCCATGGTCGCGGGCTCCTGCGGCAACAGGCAATCGAGCGGACGGTCGGCGAGCATGAAACCGCCCGAGTGGATACCCAGGTGGCGTGGAAAACCGTGCAGACGGTCGGCGAGTTCCACCCATAACCGCCAGCTGATGCGGCGCGCGCCGGGATTCTGCTGCTCGTAATCCTGCTTCAGCGACATGACGATATTCTCGGTACCGGCGCCGCGGAAGTAGCGGCTCGAGGCGATCTTCGACATTTGCCGCAGCAAGTCGTCGTCCGCGCCGAGCGCCTTGCCGACCGCGCGCAGTGCGCCCTTGCCGCGGAAGGTAATCACGTTGGCGACCATCGCGGCGCGCTCTCGACCGTAACGGCGATAGATGTACTGGATGACTTCCTCGCGCCGCTCGTGTTCGAAATCGACGTCGATATCTGGCGGGTCGCCGCGCTCCATGCTGACGAAACGCTCGAACAGCAAGTCGAACTGTTCGGGATTCACCGAGGTGATGCCGAGCACGTAGCAAACGCTGGAATTGGCCGCCGACCCCCTGCCCTGGCAGAGAATATCCTGTCCGCGGGCCCAGCTGACGATATCCCATACGGTCAGAAAATAATCGGCGAAGCCGAGTTGCTCGATCAATCCGAGTTCGTGCTCGAGCTGCCGCCGCACTTTGTCGGGTGCCCGGCCGCCGAATTTCTCCGCCGCGCCGCGCAGTACCAGTATTCGCAGCCAGGATTGCGAATCATGGCCCGCGGGAATCATTTCCGCGGGGTAACTGTAACGCAATTGAGCGAGGCTGAATCGGCAGCTTTGCCGCAGTTCGCGTGCCAGCCCCAGCGATCGACGAAAGCCGGGTATCGGGCTGAACAGGCGGGCGAGCTCGTCGTCGCGGTGCAGGCAGCGCTCGGCGTTGGGAAAGTAATAGGCCTGGCATTCCTCGAAGCGGCGGTTGCAGCGAATGGCCTGTAGCAGATCGCTGACGCATTTCTGCCCGCGATCGTGGAAAAAAACATCCTGGCTCAAAAGGTATTCGAGCCCGTGGCGGCGTGCGTCCTCGAGAGCGACCCTGATCCAGCGATCCTCGGCGGGATGCAGGTGCCGGCTGATGGCGAGATAGTAGCGCCCTTGAAACAGTTCGCGCAGCTCTCCGTGACGCTCGCCGCCGCCGCGGAGTCGGATCGCGCCGCGCATCGGCTGGATCGCGAACAGACCGTCGACGTCGCTGTCGAGCAGGGTGTCGAAATCGAGGCTGGCATCGTGTTTGGTATCGCGATGCGCGCGGCTCAACAGCCGGTTGAGGTTGGTATAGCCCTGCTGGTCGCAGGCCACCAGGGCCAGCGTCTGCTGTTGCAGCAGCGGCAGGCGATGATCTTTTTGCAGGTGTATCTCGGCGCCGTAATTCAATACCAGGCCGCGGTGCCTTCCCTGCTGCCTCAAGTATTCGAGCTCGCGGTATGCGCGTGCCAGTCCATAGGCGCCGTCGAAGTCGTTGACGCACAACGAGCCGTAGCCGAGCGCATCGGCGCGCTGGATCAGGTCGCGCGGGTGCGAAGCGCCGTGCAGGAAGCTGAAGTTGGTCTTGCAGAGCCATTCGTCGAAGTCGCTGAACATGACAGGGTTATAACGGCCACGGATTAGTGGTATTCACCCTGCTTGAACCAGGCGCCGTCGAGGCTGCGATATGCCCATATCGACCTGCCGTCGCGGTCCCTGAGAATGTAGTAGTCGCGCATCGCCTGCAGCGCCTGCCCGTCCCGCCACCATTGTTCCGAGGAACGTTCGAGGAAAATTTTCTGCAGCTGATCGGGGCTGTCGATCGGTTCCGGGGTCGGGCTGTAGAACAACGGCTTGTCGGCGGCGCCACAAGACCAGGCGAGGTAATCGAAGTCCTGCGGCGCGGATTCACCCGCAACGCAGGCGGCGAAGGATTGCTCCGCGGTGAAACTCGCCGCGGGCCGATAGCTTTCGAAGGCCAGCGGCAGCTTGTTTTGCAATGTCCTGACCCGCTCGTAATCGAGTTCGGAGGTTTCAGCCGCAAACAGGTCCCAGAGCTGCGGCGACAGCACGACGCGCTCGCGGATTTCGAGACGCCAGGCGCAAAACGGCATGCTTGCAGGCAGATCGAGATCGGAGTCCCGCGCGCGCAGCTTGCGCATCAGGTCGTCGAAAATATAGCGGGCCTGGTACAGCGCGGTATCGAATCCGGGCCGGTCGCGATGCAGGGAATAAGGGTGCCGAAAGTCGAGTTCGACGGTGACTACCTCGTCGTTGAACAGGGTGACTTGCCAGTCCATGCGGTTGATATGCTCGCAATCGTCGTCCCTGACCTGCTCCGAGAGCCGGGACAGATCCTCGCGCAGCAACAACTCGATATAAGACCACTGGTTGACCGGGTATTCGAGATCGCGGTGCACGCCCGGCACCGGGCGCTCTGCATAAGCGCGCCACGGAAATCCCTGCAGATCGTCATGCGCGGTAAAACTCCACTGCCAGACCCGTGCCAGCCAACTGCCGAAGCGTCGCTGGATCGAATTGGCGTCGGCTTCGCGCATCGCGGACGGGCTGTCGATATCGCCGCGGTCGACAAAACGCCGCATCTGCGCCTGGCGCGACGCAAAGCGCTGGCGCTGGAAACCGCGCGCGTTTATCGCCTCGAGATGATCGGCGAGTTGCCCCTGCAGGTCGAACCAGCAATCCCAGCCGAGTCGGCGGTAGATATTCCGGTTGAGCGGGCTTTGCAACAGGAACAGGCCGCGCGCCTGTTGCCGCCGCTGGTATTCGAGGTACCACAGGCACTGCCAGGGATGGTTGCCCAGCACGGCAATGTAATCGTCGCCAAAGTGGTGTTGCAGCAACGGCGCGAACAGGTCGCCGAGGTTGCAGCGCAGTTTTTTTTTCCGCTCGAGCCAGAAACTGCTGCACTCGCCGGGTCGTGACAGGAAGACATCCTCGCGCCAGCGCATAGCGGCGGGCGACAGTACGAACGGTCTTGCCGTGCCGGGGCAATACACCGCCGCCCAGGATGGAAAATCGTCGCCGGTGCGCAACTCGGCGAGGTCGATGATGCGTGGCGCCGGGTTAGTTATAACGTCCATGATCCTCTGCCACGGCACCGTAGGGCAGGTTTATCCTGCCGGTTGCAGATCCCTTGACGACTTGCAGTGCGAATGCGCGCTTGCCGCTTTGCCAGGTATTGAGCCTCAGGCTGGCGTGGGGGTTACCGTTGCCGGGACTGAGAAAATAATGCCGGATGAGGAAAACGATCTGTCCCTGGTTGCGCGCCTGCTGGCTGACGAAGGCCATGTCTCCGGTGCTGAAGCGGCGAGGAGCGTCGATAACGATGCGTTTGAAAGTGTCCTCGAGAAACACCGGCCGCAACTCGCGCACGGGGTTATCCGAGCAGATGAAAAACAGGCGCTGCAGATCGACGCCATGGCTGATCCAGCTCGATGCGAACACGCCGAGACCGTGATGGTGGTATATCCACAGGCATAGCGGAATTTGCTGCTTGAGCAATTGCAGCGGGATAAGGCGACCGTTGAGGCCGGGCGGGATGCCCCACTCGACCAGGTCGCCGGGGCCGATGCCGGCGAAACATTCGTCGAGCGCCTGGATGCCGGAATGCAGGGTTTGCGACTGGGTTTCGAGCCGCTGCTTGAGCGTACGCGCCGACTGCAGTTGCTGTTGCAGGCTGGCGTCGGTGAATTGCAGCGGGATTGAGGCCATGACCTTGCGCGAGTTCTAGAGCTTGCGGACTATACCGACCAGCTTGCCGAGAATCTCGACATGGCGGGCCGGCACCAGGCGCACGGCATGTTCGGGATTGGACGGCATCAGCCTTGCCTTCTCGCCGTCGAGCTGCAGCCGCTTGAGAGTAATCTCGTCCTCGATGCGCAGCGCCAGGATATCGCCCTTGCTGGCTTCCTGCTGGCGGCGGATGATCGCGATATCGCCATCGGCGATCGCGTCGCCGGACATACTGTCGCCGGTCACGCGGATCGCGATGATGTCGCCGCCGCCGAAAAAATCGTGTGTCACGGCGAAGGATTCGCGGGTTTCATCGAATACCGGCAGCGGCGCGCCGGCCGGGATTCGCGCTATCAGGTCGAAACTGTCTAAGCTGTCGTCGCGGTCGTCGCGGTCGTCGGCGAGCATATAATCCGACACCCGCTGCGAGCGCTGGCGTATGTAACCCTTTTTCTCCAGCGCCTTCAGGTGGAAGCGAGCCGTGGTATGCTGGAAGCCGAAACGGTCGGCAATCTGCCGCAACGATGGAAACGGCTGCCCCTGCCTCAGGGCCTGGCGCGTATAGTCATAAACGGCTTGCTGAATTTCGGTGAGCGATTGCATGAATCGAATATAATATATAACACTGTTGCATGCAACATTGTTGTATTAACGTGTAGAATCAAGCCCCATGCAGCCGGATTTGCCCGAAACCTACTACCTCGACAATGTGCTGACCCTGTTCAGGCACGTGTCCGGGCTCTATGCGGACATCCTCGACGACGACACGCTCGCTTTCCTGGCCGATTTCGAAGCCCTCGAAGACGATGCCCGCAAGCTCTGCATCCGTCTGCTCAACCGCCGCCACGACCGTTTCCGGCTCGGCAAGCTCGATTACGCCGAAATCGGCGATCTCGAGACTTCGGTCGAGGCATTGCATGCTGCCGGCTTCATCGAGGTCGACGGCGACATCGATGCGCAGGACCTGATGACGCTTTACACCCGTGCCGAATTGCTGGCCTGCGCCGGCGACGACGCGGGATTGCGCAAGCTGCGCCGCGCGGATCTCGAAGCCGAGCTGCTCGAACGCGGCGACGCGGATTTTTTCCGGCGTCTGCGCGCCGGCGATCACATCATCGAACTCCTGCGCGGCGACCAATACCTGATTTGCCAGATGCTTTTCTTCGGCAACCTGAACCAGTCGATGACCGATTTCGTGCTGCGCGATCTCGGCCTCAACCAGTACGAGAACTACACTATCGACGCTGGCCACCGCCCCTACCGCGATGCGCTCGAAATCCGCCAGCACTGGCTGCTTTATCAGCTCGAAATCCTCTTCGACATGGATCCCGGCGACGATCCTGCCCTGCTCGCGGAGATCGCCCGCCTGATCCCCGGGGATATCGACCCGCAGGCGCCGGCATACCGCCGCAGCGAGCGACTGCGCTACGAAATCGCGCGCCAGTACGAACGCCTCGACGAATGCGAAACCGCGCTCGAGCTTTACCGCCAATGCCGGCTGCCGCCGAGCCGCGAGCGTATCGCGCGCATCCGCGACCGGCTCGGCGAGCAGCGCGATGCGCTCGACCAGTGCCTGCGCATCGCCGGGGATCCGCTCGACGAATCGGAGCTGCAGTTCGCGCGCGCTTTCGCCACCCGGCTGGCCCGGCGCCACGGGCTCGATTTACCGCCGTCCCTCGACGCGGCGACTGAAAGTCACCAGCCCGAGATCGTCGACCTCGAACTCGAATTCGAAGAGTCGGTGGAACTCGCCGTGGCCGCTTACCTCGACGCGCTCGCCGACGACGAGCGCTGTTACTATCTCGAGAACAGCCTGTTCAACGGCGTGCTCGGGCTGCTGATCTGGGACGCCGTGTTCGCGCCCCTGCCCGGCGCCTTCTACAACCCGTTTCAGTATCGGCCCAGCGATTTTTACGCACACGATTTTTGCCACCGCCGCCGCGATCTGCTCGACGACATCTGGAACTCGATCCGCGACAATGACGATATCCGGCGTATCGTCACGGCGAGATGGCAGGACAAGCACGGTATCATGAATCCGCTGGTCAACTGGCAGGCGCTCGATCTAGAGGTTATCGAACTCGCGCTCGAGCGTATCGAGTATCGGCACTGGCGCGCGATCTTCGCGCGCATCCTCGCCGACCTGCGTAACAACCGCGCCGGTTTCCCGGACCTGCTGCACTTTCCGGCCGCGGGCGGCTATTGCCTGGTCGAGGTCAAGGGCCCGGGCGACAGTCTGCAGAAAAACCAGCAGCGCTGGATGCAATACTTCCGGCAGCACGATATACCGCACCGGCTCGCGCGGGTCGCATGGCGCGGGAATTGAAACTCGGGATACGCGAACTGGTCGAGTTTTGCTGCCGCGGCGGCGACCTCGGCCACGACGGCGGCCCCGGCATCAGGGCGATCGAGGGCTTGCGCACCCATCAAAAGATCCAGCACCGCTATCGAAAACAGGCGGACGCCGAGGTCGCGCTGGCAACCACCTGGCGGATCGACGATATCGAGGTCGAGCTCGGCGGACGCATCGACCTGCTGTTCGCCGACGAAACGCCGCCGCGCATCGAGGAAATCAAGACCGTGCAGGCGCAGGCCGTCGACGACGAACAGGACCTGCACTGGGCGCAACTGAAATGCTACGGGGCTTGCTACGCGCGCCTGCACGAACTCGACGAAATTCATCTGAGCCTCAACCGGGTGATCTTGTCGACGGGCCGCGAACGGCGCCGGGGTGAACTGTTCGGGCGCCCCGTGCTCGAGGACTTCGTCGAAGAAACGCTGCGGCGCTACCTGCGCTGGCACCGCCGGGTCGAGGCGAAGCGCGAGGAAATTCGCGAACGGGCGCGCGCGCTCGATTTCCCGTTCGCCGGGTTTCGTCCCCAGCAGCGTTATTTCGCGGCCGAGGTCTACCGCGCGGCCGGCAATGCCGGTCGGCTGATGGTCGAGGCGCCGACCGGTTCCGGCAAGACCGTCAGCACGCTGTTTCCGGCGCTCAAGGCGATCGGCGAAGGACGCTCGGAACAGGTGGTTTACCTGTCGGCCAAGGTATCCGGTCAGCGCCAGGCGGTCGCCGCCCTCGAGCGCATGCCGACCGGCGCGGCCTGGCTGGTGATCCAGGCCAGGGCACGCAGCTGTCCCTGCGTCACGGATCCGCTGGAAGTCGACGACGACGGCCGCTGCCGGCGCTGCAGCGGATTTTTCGATCGCCTGCCGGCGGCGCGCGAGGCGCTGTTCGAAAGCGGGCGCATGGATGTCGACGACGTTCGCCGCTGTGCCGACGAGCACGGCCTGTGCCCGTTCGAACTGTCGCTGCAAATGCTGCCCTGGGTCGAAATCGTGATCTGCGATTTCAATTATGTCTTCGACCCGCTGGTGCAGCTCGGCTACTTTCGCGCCGATGCGCGCCGCAAGCTGCTGCTCATCGACGAATTGCACAACCTCGTCGACCGCGCTCGCGGCATGTACTCGGCGCGACTGTCGCGGGCGCAAATCCGCCAGGCGCTGGCCGCCGCCAACAGCCAGCGGGTGGAGTCCGCGCTGCATTCGATGCAGCAGGCACTCGACCGCGAGTTACGCGCGCAGGCAGAAGACTACGCGATCGCCGATATGCCGCCGGCCGGCCTGCTTCGAGCCTGCCAGCGCTTCGGCGAACGCATCGGCGACGAAATCTTCGCCAACAAGCGAATCGCGCGCGAAATCCTCGATTTCGCCCGCGAGGTCTTCCGCTTCCAGGTCATCGCGCAATTGTTCGGCGATCATCACCGCCTGCTCGGCAGCAAGTCGCTGCCGGGCCGGGAAGCGAAGCTATTGTGCCTCAACGCTTTCGAATACCTGCGCGACTGCTTTCCACTGTTCGAGACGATCTGCGGTTTTTCGGCGACCCTGTCGCCGCCGGCTTATTTTCGCCAGGCGCTCGGTCTCGGCGAAGACTGCAAGAGCCTCAGCCTCGAACCCGCTTTCGCGGCCGATCGGCTCGGCGTGCTGATCGGCACACATATCGATACGCGCTACCGGGAGCGCGAACGGCATATCGATGCGATCTGCGAATCGATCGCCGTGGTTTACCGCTCCCGGCCCGGCAATTACCTGGTGTTTTTCCCGGCTTACTACTTCATGCAACAGGTTTACGAGCGCTTTTCAAGCTCGCATCCGCAGATCGAAACCTGCCTGCAACGGCGCGAATTCGACCAGTCCGCCCAGGAGGATTTTCTCGCCGCGTTCTTCGAGGGCCAGAACCGGCTCGGCTTCGCGATCATGGGCGGCCGTTTCGCCGAGGGCATCGATTACCGCGGCGACGCGCTGATCGGCGCGATCCTGGTCGGCGTAGGCCTGCCGCAGGCCAGCCGCGAACAGCAATTGATCCGCGACGATTTCGAATCGCTACGCCTGGACGGCTTCGATTACGCCTTCCGCTTCCCGGGACTGATTCGCGTCAAGCAAAGCGCCGGACGGGTGATTCGCGACGAGAACGACCGCGGCGTGGTAGTACTGCTCGATCGCCGCTTCGCGGAACCGGGCTACGCGAACCACCTGCCGTCGCACTGGCGGCTCGAATATTGCAAGGATCCCGAAACGTTGAAACAATCGCTATCGGCTTTCTGGCTGAGCGAGGAGGAAACCGATGCCGCAGATTGACATTCGGCAGGCCGACATCACCTGCCTCGATGTGGACGCAATCGTCAATGCCGCCAACAACCGGCTCGCCGACGGTGCCGGCGTCTGCGGCGCGATCCACAACGCTGCCGGTCCCGGGTTGCTGGCCGAATGCCGCACTCTCGGCGGCTGCGAGACCGGCGACGCAAAGATCACCGCCGGTTACGACCTGCCCGCTCGCCACGTGATCCACGCGGTCGGACCGGTCTGGCGCGGCGGCGATCAGCAGGAGGCGGAATTACTGGCGAGCTGTTACCGCAAAAGCATCCAGCTGGCCGAGCAGCACGGCCTCGCGAGCATCGCCTTCCCGGCGATCTCCTGCGGCATCTTCGGTTATCCGCTCGAGCAGGCGGCGGCCGTCGCGATCGAAGCGACGCTCGAGGCGTTACACGGATGCAAGAGCGTGGAGACGGTCGTCTTCGCGTGCTTTTCCGACGAGATCGAGGCCGCGCTCAAGCACGCGGCCGCGCATCACGCCCTGTAGACGAGGTGCCGGCCAGGCTAGATCGCCATCTTTTCGTAAACGCTGTCCATCTTGTCGCGCATGCTCTGCTCGCGATCGGTGCGCGTACCGATACGCATCGAGCTCGTGCAGCGCGGCGCGCCCATTTCGTGCATTTTCTCGTGACAACGCTTGACCGCGGCCATGACCTTGTTCCACTCGCCCTCGACATTGGTGCCGTAAGCATGCATTTCGTGGCTCAGGTTCTCGGCTTCGAAAATTCGCTGGCACTCGACCACGTACTCGGAGACCGAAACCCCGACGCCCAACGGCACCACGCATATATCGACTATCACGTACATGAGAGAATTCCCCCGGGTATCGAAAGCCCGCGATGATACACCAAAACAGCCCCGCGGCCCCATGCCCTGGGTTCACGAATCCGTATCGAGGATATTAGCGGCGTCGCCCGGCGCGGGCGAGACCGCGGGTCAGTCGGCCGGGGATTGCCGCGCGTGCCGTGGGGCAAGCCGGTTGGCGCCGGAGACGGGCGCGTCCGCCTGCAACGAAAGCAGGTCCTCCGCGGCGATGTTGTCGGCCAGCATGGGCGAATTCCATTCCCGGTCGAAGCGGCCTGCGCCGCGCAGGTAAGTCTTGTCGGCGCCGCGATCGACGAAGCCGCGCACCCGGAGCTGCGGCTGGCTCGCGTAATGCCGCGCCGCGGTCCGCCCGCCGCTATCGATTTTCCCGGCGATCGCCGCGCCGGTCGTTTCCAGCAACAGATTGAGATCGCGATCGCCGATACGGAAACTGAGCCGAGCAGGAAAAAGCGCCGCATCCCGGGACACCCATTGCCAATCGCTCGTCCCGCCATCGGCGAGTTTTTCGCCGCCGGCAGCCTGCAGCCCGCCGCCGCCCGTAAAACGCTGCTCGTGATAAGCGCCGCCGGGGGTGGTAATCGAGGCGTGCGCGAGCATCATGCTGCTGTCCCGCCCGCGGTCGCCGACCGCTTGCGGTCCCGGCGCCTGCCGGTACAGGGTCCACTCGAGTTCCCACAGCCTGCCTTCCCGGTCGGCGAGGTTCGCGCTCAGGTACCACCATTCGGTGCGGTAATTCGGTAGCGCGGGATCGCCGGAGTAACCCGGTCCATCGACCGATACCAGCCGTACATCGTCGGAAAGTCCGTCGGTGGCGGGGCTATGCGCCGCCAGCAGCGGGTTCGTAAACAGGCAACAAGCCAGGATCAGTAATCGTTTCAAACGGTTTCTCCGAGTTGTGCCAGGGCCTGGGGCATCTTGCGACGCCATTGCCAGGACACCAGCATCAGGGTGGTAGTACATACCAGCACCACCACGCCGGCCAGTTGCACGGCCGGGGCGAATTTCCAGACCAGCGGCATGCTCCAGCCGAAGCTGATGATATTGATCTTGTGGATCAGTATCCAGCTCAGCAGCGCGCCGAGCGGAATCGACAGCAACCAGGCCAGCACGCAGAATATCATCAACGGCACCGCGACGAGCAGTATCTGCTCGCCCTGGCGAACCCCCAGCGCGCGCCACTGGGCGAACTGCGGCAGCCGCTCCTGGAGGATGGCGAGCAGCGAAGCCAGCAGCGCGATTGCCGCCACCAGCAGGGTCAGCAGGTTCATCGCCGCGGTAATCGCGAAGGTACGGTCGAATATGCCGACCGACAGGCGGCGTACCTGCGACTGGGATATCCAGTCGCCGGGCTGCGCCCCCAGCGCGGTGAGTTCGGCCTCGGCCTGTTGCATGGCGTGCCTGTTTTCCGGGTTGAGCCAGAGTGCGATTCCGCGCGAGTAGTAGTGATTCCACTGGCTCGCGAGCACCCGTGCAGGTAAATAGAATTGAAAGTATGGGTTACCGTAGTCGTAAAAAACGCCGACCACTTCATAATTCCGCGAGCCGGTATCGGTCTCGAGCGCGATACGGTCGCCGAGTTCGACCCCGGCGAGGAAGTGAACCTGTTCGTTGACCAGCACCTTGCCGGGTTGCTCGCGCCAGATAAGCCGGGCCGCTTCGGGCGAATCGCCCTGCCACAGGGAGAGCGGCAACTCGAGGCTGTCGGGGGCCCCGGGATCGATCCCGCGCACCAGCGCCGGACGACCGCCCCAACGGGTGCTGACGCCGATGCGGCGGTGGCTGTCGCTGAGCCAGGCCGCGTTTTCGGGCGCGGGCTGCAGTTCCCGGTAGTCGATCCGCGACGTGCGCAGGTAGATATCCGCGCTTTGCCTGACTTCGAGCCAGCCGACGAAGGCATCGCGGAAACTGTCGACCAGCGTACCGACGCCGAGGTTCGCGGTCAGCGCGAGTAACAGGGCCATCATCGCACTGCGAAAAGCCGGCAATTGCGACCAGCCGTCGCTGACCATCCAGCGCACCATCAACTGCCGTCGCGGCAGCAGCGCGGCGGCCGCGCGAAGCCCGGCTGCGAGCAGGATCGGCAACAGCCAGGCCGCAGCGAACAGCATCAGCCCGAGCACCACGAAGCCCTGTGCCGGGGTTTCGATGCGCCCGTATGCCAGGCTCGCGATCGCGGCGAGCAGCAGGGCCGCGACCGCCAGGCGCAGGCGCACGCGCGCCTCGTCGCGGTACAGGCCGAGACTGCTGCCGGCCTGCAGGCTGGATTGCAGCAATTGCCGGTACAGCGGCCAGGCCAGGGCCCAGGCGAGACCCAGCAGGGTCAGTAACCAGGCCTTGAGCAGGCTGCCGGCGCCGGGATCGAGCTCGGCTTCCACGGTCGCGTGGTAGAGGCTCTGCAGGCTGGCGCCGAGCCCCGGCAGCAGCACCTGCGCGAGCAATACGCCGAGACAGAATCCCAACCCGGCACCGAGCATGCTCCAGACCAGGGTTTCGAGCAGGATGGACAGCGTCAACTGCCGCGCCGAACAACCCATCAGCCGCAGATCGAGCAGCGTGGCGCGCCGGTACCACAGCGAAAAACGTACCGCATTGAAGACGATGAACAGGCCGACCGCGAACGACAACAGGCTCATCGCGGTCAGATGGGTATGCAGCGAAGCGGTCAGCTCGCGCAAATCGATATACTGGTGATTCTCGACCAGTTCGAGCCCGGCCGGCAGAATCGACTCCAGCCGCCGATACTCGGACTGCGTGATCGCACCGACCGCGAGGTAATCGATGCGCGGATCGCCCGCCAGCGCCATCGCCGCGCCGATATCCATGAAGATGCGCCGGCCCTGCTGCTCGTGGGCGCGGATGCGCGCCGGCGGCAGCCGTCTGCCGTCGCGCAGCACCAGGCGCTCGCCCTCGTCGAGATCCAGTTCGTCGGCGAGTATGCGCGGCACCCAGGCCTCGTAGGGCGGCTGGACGAACGCCAGCCAGCTGTCGGCGAATTCTTCTCCGGCAGTACCGCTCGCGCCGGCCGGCAACGCCAGCAAATCGGTGGCGATGATCTCGAGCGACACGCCGTCGGCGGTACTGACCTCGAGTTCCACCAGCGGGAAGATCTGCCGGAAGCCGGCGCGGCGCAGCGCGGTATAGTCGGTGGTTTCGATACCTTCGTCGCCGCGGCTGCGGATCCAGTAACTGGCCTGCGCGCCGAGCAGATTCTGCGCCTCGCGGTAACTGTTTTCGGCGTGCTGGTTGATGATTTGTACCGCCGACCAAAGGCCGACGCCGGCGACCAGTCCCACGACCTGGAACAGGGCCTGCCAGGGATGGCGCCAGTAATGACTCAGCAGGGCCTTGAGGATCCACAGAAACCCGGGCTTCATTCGATTTCCGCGAGTCTGCCGTTATGCAACTCGACGCGCCGGTCCATGAATTCGGCCATCGCGCGGCTGTGGGTAACCATCAGCAGGCCGCTGCCGGCCTGCTTGACCAGATCGCTGAACAAGCCCATGACCTCCAGGCTCGAGGCCTCGTCGAGGTTGCCGGTCGGTTCGTCGGCGAGCACCAGCGCCGGCTTGTGCAGCAACGCGCGCGCGATCGCGACGCGCTGCTGCTGGCCGCGCGACAATTGTTGCGGGTACTTTGACAGATGTTCCCCGAGTCCGAGACGACTGACCAGCTCGGCCTCGTAATCCGCGTCGAATCGCCGGCAGAGCGCGGCCTGAAATCGCAGGTTGTCGATCACGTTCAGCGTTGCAATCAGGTGAAATTGTTGAAACACGAGACTCAACTCCGAACGTCGCAGCGCCGCGAGCGCCGATTCGGAAAGGGTATCGACACGTTGCCCGGCGAACAGGATTTCGCCGCTGTCGGGACGGTCGAGTCCGGCGATCAGGTGCAACAGGGTCGACTTGCCGCTGCCGCTTTCGCCGAGCAATGCGAGCGACGAGGCGGTTTCCATTTCGAAATCGAGGCCGTCGAGCACCTGCTGGGTGACGTCCTCGTAGCGGTAGGATTTGCGGAGATTGGCGATAGACAACATGGAGCGCCAATGCTAACCGAATTTCCGCGGCCGCAATACTCAATATCGAGATTTGGCCGGGCGATGGAATTGCCGGCGCATTGCAGTAAACTTGACCCGAATCCCGGGGGCGACCATGACTGTTATTTGCGACATCCAGGACTTGCGGAAGCTCGCGCGCCGGCGCGTGCCGCGCATGTTTTTCGAGTATGCCGACGCGGGATCCTGGACCGAATCCACCTACCGCGCCAACCAGCGGGACTTCGCCGGCATCAGGCTGCGCCAGCGCGTCGCCGTGGATGTAGCCGAGCGCTCGGTCTCGAGCGAAATGGTCGGCCAGCCGGTATCGATGCCGGTCGGGCTGGCGCCGGTCGGGCTGACCGGAATGCAATACCCCGACGGCGAAATCCGCGCCGCGCGCGCGGCGCAGCAATTCGGCGTGCCGTTCACGCTGTCGACGATGAGTATCTGCTCGATCGAGGACGTCGCCGAGAACACCAATGAACCCTTCTGGTTCCAGCTCTACGTGATGCGCGACCGCGACTTCGTCGGCCGCCTGATCGACCGCGCGAAGGATGCCGGTTGCAGCGCGCTGGTGCTGACGCTCGACCTGCAAATCCTCGCCCAGCGGCACAACGACCTGCGCAACGGCCTCAGCGCCCCGCCGCGATTCACCCCGGCGAGCCTGCTGCAACTGCTCGCCAGGCCCCGCTGGTGCCTGGACATGCTGAAGACGCGGCGGCATACCTTTCGCAACATCGTCGGCCATGTCTCCGGCGTCGACGATATCGGCTCGCTGGCCGAATGGACCAGCCGGCAATTCGACCCGACGCTGACCTGGCGCGATATCGACTGGATCCGCGAGCGCTGGGGCGGCAAGCTGATCCTGAAAGGCATTCTCGATCCGGCGGATGCCAGAATCGCGGCCAAAACCGGCGCCGACGCGATCGTCGTCTCCAACCATGGCGGGCGCCAGCTCGACGGCGTCGGCTCTTCGATCGACGCGTTGCCGGAAATCGTCGACGCGGTCGGCAGCGATATCGAGGTGCACTTCGACAGTGGCATCCGCTCCGGCCAGGACGTGCTCAAGGCGATTTGCCTCGGTGCGAAGGGTACTTATATCGGCCGCGCCTTCATCTACGGTCTCGGCGCGCGCGGCGAGGCCGGCGTCAGCCAGGCGCTCGATATCATCTACCGCGAGCTAGACACCACCATGGCGCTGTGCGGCGAGCGGCTGATCGAAAACCTCGGCCGCCACAACCTGGTGCCGCCGCAGACCCGATAACCGCACCCCTCGAGTCGCTCCCTCGCCTCCTCGAGTCATTCCCGTGCAAGCCGTAGGTCGCCCGGCGGGAATCTTAATATCGCACCACCATTACAAGATCCCCGCTTGCGCGGGGATGACGGTGTATTGGGCGGGTA
>JASFKL010000047.1:0-16239 GCA_050118655.1 Gammaproteobacteria bacterium
GGCAAAAAAGCCGGGGCGCGCGCCGACCCGCGCGAGCGCGTGACGCAATACGTTCATGCCGCTGTTGGAGTCGCGGCTGTTGACCGCGACGATCCGGCCGCGGCATTGCTGCAAAGTCTCGATCGGTGACAGCGCCGGCACGATGAAGCGGCTGCGATAGAGCCTGCCCTCGGTGCCGGGAACGTCGAATACCGGCACGCAAAACGGCGTCAGCGCATCGCGCAACCGGGTCATCAACGGGTAGCCGCAGGTGTGGCCGAACAGCAGTCCGGGGTCGCGCAACAGGGTTTCGTTGCTGTCGAAAACGAGTTCGCCGTCGACCTCGATCAGCGGCTTGAAGCGGTCGAATAACCGTTGCCAGGCGCGTTGCAGCTCCGGGCTCAGAGTGTACATGCCGAAGGCGATGAATTTTTCGCTGCTCATGCGCGCAAGGTAGCCCGGCCGGGCGCCGAAAACCAGTCTCTTTTGCTTCGCGCGTTTGTTTACTTTAATCAACATTATTGTTTTAAAAAAGCATCTTTGACTTAGATAGACAAGGCAGCGGGGCTCGAATAATATCGACCTTCTCTGCCCTGGAGCCTGCCATGACCCGAAGAAGAGCGCGTAAACGCAACCCGGCATCCGCGGCGCCGCCCCGGCCGCTCGCCACTCAACTGTTCAATCCCTACGCGCCGATCGAAGCCCTGGACAGCGAGGCGCTGGACAGGATACACGACGCATCGATGCGCATACTCGAGGATATCGGGCTCGAGATTCTCAACGAAAAGGCGCTGGCCCTCTACGAGCAGGACGGGGCGCGCGTCGACTGGGACTTGCAGCGGGTCTACCTCGACCGCAACCGGGTAATGGAAAGGATCGCGACGGTACCCTCCGAATTCACGCTGCATGCGCCGAACCCGGTGCGTAACCGGTTGATCGGCCGCAACGCGATCAATTTCACCACCGTCGCCAGCGCGCCCAACTGTTCCGATCTCGAAGGCGGCCGGCGCACCGGTAATTTCGAGGATTACTGCAACTTCCTGCGCCTCGCCCAGGATTTCGACGTCATCGATTTTTTCAGCGGTTACCCGGTCGAACCCATCGACCTGCACCCCGACACGCGGCACCTGGACGCGAGCCTGGCCGCCTATACGCTCACTGACCGCGCGTTTTCGCTCTATTGCCTCGGCGGCGGGCGCGTCATGGACGGAATCCGTATGGCCGCGATCGCGCGCGGCGTCGATCTCGAAACGCTCAAGAACGAGCCCAGCATCAACAGCGTCGTCAATACCAACTCGCCGCTCAGGGTCGACGGACCGATGCTCGACGGGCTGATCGAAATGGCAGAGTACGGCCAGCCCGTGATCGTCACCCCGTTCACGCTGTCGGGTGCGATGTGCCCGATCACGCTCGCCGGCGCGCTGGCACAGCAAAACGCCGAGGCGCTCGGCGTGATCGCGCTGTCACAGGTCGTCAACCCGGGCACGCCGATGGTTTACGGCGGTTTTACGTCGAATGCCGATATGCGCAGCGGTGCGCCGGCTTTCGGCACGCCGGAGTATACGCGCGCCGCCTGGGCTAGCGGCCAGCTCGCGCGCCGCTACCGCCTGCCGTTCCGCTCGTCCAACACCAATGCGTCGAATTGCGTCGATGCGCAGGCCGCCTGGGAATCGCAAATGTCGCTGTGGGGCGCGGTCATGGGGCATGCGCAAATCGTCAAGCATGCCGCCGGCTGGCTCGAGGGCGGTCTGTGCGCGTCGTTCGAGAAATTCATCATCGATGTCGACATGTTGCAGATGATGCGCGAAACCCTGACCCCGCTGCAGATCGACGAATCGACGCTGGCGCTGGACGCGATTCGCGAGGCCGGACACGGCGGGCATTTTTTCGGCACCGCGCACACGCTCGAGCACTATACCAGCGCCTTCTACGAACCGCTGGTTTCCGACTGGAGCAATTTCGAGACCTGGAGCGAGAACGGTTCCCTGACCGCTTTCGAACGCGCCAACCGGATCTACCGGCAACGGCTCGCCGACTACCGGCCGCCGGAAGTCGACGCAGGCGTTCGCGAGTCTCTGCAAGCCTACGTCGACGAGCGACGCCGCGAACTGGAGCTCGCGCGGTGAAACTGCAGGAGCGGGTATTGCTGTTCCAGGATCGCCTGCAACAGGTGATCAGCAACAGCGGGCTCAACCGCTCGGCCTTCGCGGCCTCGATCCGGGTCGATCGCTCGACCCTGTCGCAATTGCTCGCCGCCGACAACGTACGCCTGCCACGCGCCGATACCGTGACCTCGATCGCCGAGGTGCACCAGGTCAGTATCGACTGGCTGCTGGGCCTGACCCAGCAGGGCGCGATGGGCGCCAATATTCTGCCCGAGGCGGTGCAGGTCGACGACTATTCGACCAAAATATTCGACAAGAACCTCGAATGGCATCGCGAGGCTTTCGGATACAAGATCCGCTACGTGCCGACGACCTTGCCCGACCTGCTGAAAACCGAGGCCGTGGCCGAGCACGAGTTCGATCGCTATGGCGCCGGCAAGGTCGACCAGTCGGTGCGCGACAACCAGTTATTGTTGCTGCAACAGCGTCATCCCGGCAGCGAACTCGAAACCTGCATGCCGTTGCAGCACCTCGAAAGCTTCGCCCTGGGGCAGGGGATCTGGGAAGGATTTCCGCTCGCCGACCGGCGCGATCAACTCGAGCGCATGATCGAACTCAACGAGGAGCTTTATCCGGGTTTCCGCTGGTATCTGTTCGACGGCAAGCAGACCTACTCGTCTTCATTCACGATTTTCGGGCCGTTGCGCGCAACCTTGTTTCTCGGCCATCTCCATGTCATCGTCAACAGCATCGACCATATACGCAAGCTGATCGACCGTTTCGACGACTTGATTCGACTGGCGACGGTACACCCGCACGAAATACGCGATTATCTGCAGGCATTGCTGAAGAGGACCCGGCAGTGACCGCGCTCTGGCAGACTGCATTCGACCCCGAAGGGGTCGTCCCGGAAGCCGCGAAACTGCTGTCCGGGATCTGCTAACTAAAAACGAACTTTTCGAGACACGAATATGAAAAATCATGCACAGGTAGTAGTCATCGGCGGCGGCGTGGTCGGTTGCAGCGTCATCTATCACCTGACCAGGCTCGGCGTTCGCGACGTGGTTTTGATCGAGCGCTCGGAGCTGACCTCGGGCTCGACCTGGCATGCTGCCGGCGGTTTTCACACCTTGAACGCGGATACCAACATGGCGGCGCTGCAGGGATACACGATTCGGCTTTACCGCGAGCTCGAGGAAATCACCGGCCAGTCCTGCAGCCTGCATCACGTCGGCGGCATTACCCTGGCCGAATCCCCCGAGCGCCTCGATTTCCTCAAGTCCGCGCGCGCCATGCACCGCCACATGGGACTCGATACCGAGCTGATCACGCCGGAGGAAATCCGTAAATTGAGCCCGATCACCAATACCGACGGCGTGCTCGGCGCGCTCTACGATCCGCTCGACGGCCACCTCGACCCGTCCGGTACCACCCAAGCCTATGCGAAGGCCGCGCAGATGCAGGGCGCCGAAATCATCCTGCGCAATCCTGTGCTGGAAACCAATCCGCGCGCCGACGGCGGCTGGGACGTGGTTACCGAGCAGGGCACCGTCGTCGCCGAGCAACTGGTCAACGCGGCCGGGCTGTGGGCGCGCGAGGTCGGCGCGATGGCCGGAATATACCTGCCGTTGCACCCGATGGAGCACCAGTATTTCGCTACCGACGACATCGCCGAGGTTCACGGTCACGACCGGGAATTGCCGCATGTCATGGATCCCGAGGGCGAGAGTTATCTGCGCCAGGAAGGCCGCGGCCTGGTGATCGGTTTTTACGAGCAGAATTGCGTCCCCTGGGCGGTCGAAGGTACGCGTTGGGATTTCGGCCATGAATTACTCGACGAGAATCTCGATCGCATCGGCGATTCGATGGAATTCGCCTTCAAGCGCTACCCGGTGCTGGCCGAGGCCGGCATCAAGAAAATCATCAACGGCCCGTTTACCTTCGCGCCCGACGGCAATCCGCTGGTCGGCCCGGTGCCCGGGCTGCGTAATTACTGGTCGGCCTGCGCCGTGATGGCCGGCTTCAGCCAGGGCGGCGGCGTCGGCCTGACACTGGCCGAGTGGATGGTCGAAGGCGAACCGTCGCGGGATGTTTTCGCGATGGACGTGGCACGCTTCGGCGATTATTGCACGCCGTCCTACACCCGCCTCAAGGTGCGCGAGAATTACCAGCGCCGTTTCAGCGTATCCTATCCCAACGAGGAATTGCCGGCCGCGCGGCCGCTCGATGCGACCCCGGCCTACGGCATCTGGAAGGCGCAAAACGCGGTGTTCGGCAATATGTACGGCATGGAGCACGTCAATTACTTCGCGCCCGCGGGCGAGAAACCCTACGAAATACCGAGCTTCAGGCGTTCTAACGCATTTCCGGCCGTGGCCGAGGAAGTGCGCGCGGTGCGCGAAAACGTCGGCATCAACGAGGTGCACAACTTCGGCAAGTACCAATTTACCGGCAGCGCTGCGCACGAGTTTCTCGACCGCATCATGGCCGGCCGGGTTCCGGCGGTTGGTCGCCTCGCCCTCAACCCGATGCTGAGTCCGAAAGGCCGCATCATCGGCGACTTCACGGTCGCGCAAGTCAGGGACGGCGTATTCCAGGTGACCGCATCCTACGGCGCCCAGGCTTACCACATGCGCTGGTTCGAGCGGTATTTGCCGGAATCCGGCGTCGCGCTCGAGAATGTGTCGAAATCCCGCATCGGATTCCAGATTGCCGGCCCGAAGGCGCAGGAATTACTGTCGCGGGTGACGCTCGCCGACGTGACGAGCGCGGCGCTGCCGTTCCTCGCGGTGCGCGAAATCGACATTGGGCAGTGCCGGGCGATCGTGCAGCGCGTCAGCTATACCGGCGACCGGGGCTACGAAATCTACGTGCCCTGGCATCACCAGGTCGCGCTCTACGAGACCCTGGCCGCGGCCGGCGGCGACCTCGGGCTGCGGCCGTTCGGCATGCGCGCGATGATGAGCCTGCGCCTCGACAAGTCCTTCGGTTCCTGGATGCGCGAATTCAAGCCGGACTATACGCCGCTGGAGACCGGGCTCGATCGTTTCGTGGCTTACGACAAGCCCGCCGATTTCATCGGCAAGGCCGCGGCGCTGGCGGAAAGAGAGCAGGGCGCGCCGCGCCGCCTGTGCACCTTCGAGCTGGAAGCGAAGGACGCCGACGCGGTCGCCTGGGAGCCGATCTGGCACGGCGGCGATGTGGTCGGCTTCGTGACCTCGGGCGGCTACTCGCATTACGCGCAAAAGAGTATCGCTTTCGGTTTCCTGCCGACCGAACTCGCCAGCGAGGGACGCGAGGTAGAAATCGAAATCCTCGGCGAGATGATCCCCGCGAAACTCTACTCGAAGCCGCTGTTCGACCCCGACAACTCCTACCTCCGCGGCTAACCCCCAAATTTGGGTCAGAGTAAAATTAACCTCCTAAATTTGGGTCAGAGTAAAATTTCGCAAATTAATCCGTCGTCTGCACGAATACGGGGTTGGGTCGTTTTGCTCCCTTTTAGGGATCAGGGCAAAACTTCCCCTGCCAGCAGTGATTTAGCAAAACTACTCGCGGAATTTTCGTTCTGATCCCGATCGTCCCGACCTCGAGGGTGCCCTGGAAATTTTACTCTGACCCAAATTTGTTCGGGATTTTTTAATGGGGTAGCCGAATGAGCTATAGTAGCCTCGAGATTTTCTGGAGAAACGCATGGCATCGGGTTCGAAGCTGGTCATTCTCGCGGCGCTGGCCGGCAATACGCTGATAGCGATCACCAAGTTCGTCGCCGCCTCGATCACCGGCAGTTCGGCGATGCTCTCCGAGGGCATCCACTCGCTCGTCGATACCGGCAACCAGATATTACTGCTCTATGGCCTGAAACGGGCCGCCAAACCGGCAGACGAAAATTTTCCGTTCGGCTACGGCAAGGAAGTCTACTTCTGGAGCTTTATCGTCGCAATCCTGATCTTCGCGCTCGGCGGGGGGATATCGATCTACGAGGGCATCGGCCACATTCAGCATCCCGAGCCGATCAGCAATCCGCTGGTCAATTACGTGGTGCTTGCCCTGGCCCTGTTGTTCGAGGGCGCCGCCTGGTATTTCGCGTTTCGCGAGTTCAGCCGCGTCAAGGGGCGCTGGGGATACGTCGAGGCGATTCAGCGTGCCAAGGATCCGTCGGTATTCGTGGTGCTTTTCGAAGACAGCGCCGCGATGCTGGGCCTGCTGGTCGCCGCGGCCGGCATCGGCCTGACCCAGCTGACCGGGATCCTGATCTTCGACGGCATCGCCTCGGTGATCATCGGCCTGATCCTGGTCGGCACCGCGATCTGGCTGGCTTACGAAACCAAGGGACTGTTGATCGGCGAAAGTGCGAGCAAGGCCGTGATCCGCGATATTCGGGGAGTCCTGCAAACCCGGGCGAATATCGAGCACATCAACGAGATATTGACCATGCACATGGGGCCGGATTACATCCTCGCCACGATCAGCGTCGATTTCGCCGACCACATCAGCGCTCACGAAGTCGAAACGGATATCGCCTCGATCAACCAGGTGATCAGGCAAAAATACCCGCAGATCAAGCGTGTGTTCGTCGAAGCCGGGAAGCGCTCCAACAAGTTCCCGCAGCCCGGCTGATATACGGGCCCGCGTCGATATTCAGGACGGGTCTGCCGGGAAATTCGCCCGCTTATTCGTGGCGTTCGAGGAAGTCTTCGAGTTTCTGCGCGACTACATCCCAGATTGCCATCGGCCCGGCGCTGCGCGCGGTTTCCGAGCGCCACTTGTCCAGCGGCATGGCTTTGACTTTTTCGGTGGTTTCGCGCAGCAGCGACAGGTGCGCTTCGAGTTCCTTCAGTTCGGAAGCCGATTCCGCGGCCGTATCCGGATGATTCGCCGCCTGTTGCGCGCGCTGGTAAAGTTCGTCGATATGCTTCAGTCGAGACTCGTATTCGCGAATATGCTGCTCGATCAATTGTTCTTTGGTGGTCATTAAAAATCTCTCCTGGAGCCATGAACAAGGTTACGCCCCGATTATGTCGTCTTGGCTGATATATATCAAAAAAATGGGTTGATCGCGGCCGGGGCCGAGGCTAATCTGCGGGCACTTTAAATTCCGGCCATTGCATGTCAACGACCGCATTACTCGAATCCCGCGACCTCAGCTGTATCCGTAACGACCGACTCCTGTTCGAGAATCTCGATTTTGCGCTCTCGCCGGGGGAGATGCTGGTCGTCGAGGGGCCCAACGGCAGCGGCAAGACCAGCCTGCTGCGCATCCTGACCGGCCTCAGGCTCGCCGACGGCGGCGAGGTGCTGTGGCGCGGCGAGGCAATCGATCGCCTGGCCGGCGATTACTACGAGCAGGTAGCCTACGTCGGTCATCACGACGGGGTCAAGCTCGAGCTGTCCTGTCTCGAGAATCTTCGCCTGGCGCGGGCGATGGGCATTCCCTCGCGAGAGGATCTCGACGATGTGCTGGAGCGGGTCAATCTCTACGCCTACGGCGAAACCGAGGTCGGCAGCCTGTCGGCCGGGCAGAAGCGCCGCCTGGCACTGGCGCGTCTACTGGCAACCGAGTCCCTGTTATGGATACTCGACGAACCCTTCACCTCGCTCGACAGGGCCAGCATCGAGCTGTTTGCGGGATTGTTCGAGAAGCACCTGCTCGCCGACGGCGTGATCGTCGTTACCTCGCACCATGAAATGGATCTGCCGACCCGGGCGGTGCGGCACCTGGACCTCGGAGCGCGGGCATGAGCGCCAGGCTTTCGCTGTTGCAGGCTTTCGTTTTCCTGCTCCGCCGGGACCTCTTGCTGGCGCTCAGGAATCGGGGCGAGTACGCGGTACCGCTGTTGTTCTTCGTACTCGTGATCACCCTGTTTCCGCTGGCGCTGGGGCCCGAGCCTCTCCTGCTCGAGCGGATCGCGCCGGGGATTATCTGGGTCGCCGCGCTGCTCGCATCGATGCTGTCGCTGGAGAGTATTTTCCGCTCCGATTTCGACGACGGCTCGCTGGAACAGATTCTGCTCAGCGCCCATCCGGTCGGTGTGCTGGTGCTGGCCAAGGTCGGCGCCCACTGGCTGGTGACCGGATTGCCGTTGTTGATCGTCGCGCCGCTGCTGGCCGAGATGCTCGGCATCGACGCGAGGGCGCAGCCCGTCCTGCTGCTGACCATACTGCTCGGCACCCCGGTACTGAGCCTGGTCGGCGCGATCGGTGTCGCACTGACCGTAGGCCTCAGAAAAGGTGGTATAATCCTGTCGCTTCTGGTGCTGCCGCTGTACGTGCCGGTGCTGATTTTCGCGGCCAGTGCGGTCGACAATGCAGCCCAGGGATTCGATGTTTCCGCACCGATGTACATGCTGCTGGCCTTTCTGTTTCTATCGCTGTCGCTGTCGCCATGGGCAACGGCCGCGGCCCTGAGGATGTCGGCAAGTTGAAGAGATAAATATGTTTCTGTGGTTTCACAAACTCGGCTCACCGCCTCATTTCTACCGTATCGCCGGCAAGTGGATACCCTGGCTGGGCTGGATTTTCGTCGTCTTGCTCGCCGCCGGCCTGTATGGCGGCCTGATCGAGGCGCCGACCGATTACCAGCAGGGCGAGAGCTATCGCATCATCTTCATACACGTGCCCGCGGCCTGGATGTCGCTGTTCATCTACATGACGATGGCGGTTTGCGGCGTGGTGATCGTCGTCTGGCGGATGAAACTCGCCGAGGTAGTATTGATCAGCAGCGCGCCGATCGGCGCCAGTTTCACCTTCCTCGCGCTGGTGACCGGCTCGCTCTGGGGCAAGCCGATGTGGGGCACCTACTGGGTCTGGGACGCGCGCCTGACCTCGGAACTGATCCTGCTGTTCCTCTATCTCGGCGTGATCGGATTGTATAATGCGATCGACGAAAAGCGGATCGCCGCGCGCGCGGTCGCGATCCTGACCATCGTCGGCGTGATCAATATCCCGATTATCCACTATTCGGTGGAGTGGTGGCATTCGCTGCACCAGCCGGCGTCGCTGTCGAAATTCGACAAGCCGTCCATGCCGCCGAGCATGTACGTGCCGATCTTGATCATGGCGCTCGCGTTCCAGGTCTATTACGTACTGGCGCTGTTTTACAAATGCCGCGCCGAATTGCTGCTGCGCGAACGCAATAGCAAGTGGGTTGAGGAACTTTAATTGGCAGAATTTTTCTATATGGGTGGTTATGCGCAATTCGTCTGGCCGAGTTACGGTCTGGCGGCATTGGTGCTATGGCTAAACTGGTATATTCCGCGCAAGCAGCATGAGAAGGTATTGCGCCAGCTGAAAAGGCGGCGCAAGGTGGAGGGCTAATGACGCCAGCAAGAAAGAAGAGACTCGCACTGGTCGTATTGATGATCGCCGGCGTCGCCGTCGGGGTTGGTTTCGCGCTCAGCTCGCTGAATCAGAGCATCATGTTCTTTTTGACGCCGAGCGAGGTACATGCCGGCCGGGCACCCACGGATCGGCTGTTTCGGGTCGGCGGCATGGTCGTCGAGGGCAGCGTCAGCCGGCCCGGCGACGGCCTGACCGTGCAGTTCGACCTGACCGACAACGAGCAGCAGGTGACCGTGCGTTACACCGGGATTCTCCCGGACCTGTTCCGCGAGGGGCAGGGTATAATCGCCAACGGCCGGCTCGACGGCAGCGGTCGTTTCGTGGCCGAGGAAGTACTCGCCAAGCACGACGAAAACTACATGCCGCCGGAACTGGCCGGCATGCATAAGAACGGAGAAACGCAATGATCCCAGAAATCGGCCATTTCGCGCTCATCGTCGCGCTCTGCGTGGCCATCACCCAGGCGCTGGTGCCGCTCGCCGGCGCCTCGCTCGGCGTGCAACGCTGGGTAGCGCTCGCGGTTCCGGCCGCGCTGGCACAATTACTATTCGTCGCGGTGGCTTACGGCTGCCTGACCTGGGCATTCCTGAGCCACGATTTCTCGGTGCTCTACGTGGCGAAGAATTCGAACAGCGCGCTGCCGTTGCTTTACCGGATTTCGGGGGTCTGGGGATCGCACGAGGGCTCGCTGCTGCTGTGGTCGCTGGTGCTGACCCTGTGGACCGCCGCCGTGGCCCTGTTCACGCCCAACGTGCCGCGCGTGATGCGCGCCCGCGTGCTCGCCGTGATGGGCCTGATCAGCTGCGGTTTTCTGCTGTTTATCATCATCACTTCGAACCCCTTCGAGCGCCTGCTGCCGGCCGCGGCCGAGGGCGGCGACCTGAACCCGCTGCTGCAGGACGTCGGGCTCGCGATTCATCCGCCGATGCTGTATCTCGGTTACGTCGGTTTTTCGGTGGCCTTCGCGTTTTCGATCGCGGCGCTGATTTCGGGCCAGGTGGATTCTGCCTGGGCGCGCTGGTCGCGGCCCTGGACCAACGTCGCCTGGCTGTTCCTGACGCTGGGTATCGCGCTCGGCAGCTGGTGGGCCTACTACGAGCTCGGCTGGGGCGGCTGGTGGTTCTGGGATCCGGTCGAAAATGCGTCCTTCATGCCCTGGTTGATGGGCACCGCGCTGATGCATTCGCTCGCGACCACGGAAAAACGCGGCACTTTCAAGGCCTGGACTGCATTGCTGGCGATCTTCGCCTTTTCGCTGAGCCTGCTCGGCACCTTCCTGGTACGTTCGGGCGTGCTGACCTCGGTGCATGCATTCGCCAGCGATCCGGAACGCGGTGTTTTCATCCTCGGTTTCCTGTTGCTGGTAGTCGGCGGCTCGCTGGCGCTATACGCCTGGCGCGCGCCGCTGTTGAGGAGCGCCGCGCAGACCAGCGTGCTGTCCCGCGACGGCGCGCTGTTGCTGAACAATATCTTCCTGGCCGTGGTCACCGCCGCGATCCTGCTGGGTACGCTCTACCCGATCGCGATCGACGCCATGGGCGGCAAGATTTCGGTCGGCCCGCCGTATTTCAACCTGATGTTCGTCGCGTTGACCGCGCCGCTCGGTGTGCTGATCGGCATCGGTATGCTGATTCGCTGGAAGCACGACAGTCTCGAGCGCCTGAAGGCGAAACTCTGGTTGCCGGCACTGCTGGCCGTGGTGCTGGCCGCGGGGCTCGCGCTGCTGCTGCCCGAATGGCACTGGTCCGCGTACGCCGGCCTGGCGATGGCCGTATGGATTCTGCTGACCGTGATCGTCGCGATCCGCGAACGCCTGCAAAACCGCTCGCTGGCCTCGGCGCTGCGCAGCACGCCGGCCGGTTTTTACGGCATGCTGCTCGGACATCTCGGTATCGCGGTATTCATCGTCGGGGTCACCCTGACGAGCATTTATACCCAGGAAAAGGATTTGCGCATGGCGCCGGGCGAAACCTATTCGGTCGCCGGCTACGAATTTACCTTTCGGGGCGTTCGCCAGATGCATGTCGATAACTATGTCGCCACGCGCGGGACCTTCGACGTGCGCGGCGAGAACGGCGGCTTCGCGACCGAGATGCACCCCGAAAAACGCATCTACCTGGTACAGACCAATCCGATGACCGAGGCGGCCATCGACGCCGGTCTCACCCGCGACCTGTTCATCGCGCTCGGTGAGCCGCTCGACGATCAGGGCGCCTGGGCGGTGCGGATTTACTACAAGCCCTTCATTCGCTGGATCTGGCTCGGCGCGATCATCATGGCGCTGGGCGGCCTGTTCGCCGCCACCGACCGCCGCTACCGGCGGCTGGCGCGCAGCACGAGTTCCGCGAGCGACGCGCTGGAGCGAGCATAGTGATTCGGTACGTCCTGCCGCTGGGAATTTTCGTGCTGATGGTCGGGCTGCTCGCCTACGGTCTTCGCCTCGATCCGAAGCGCGTGCCGTCGCCGCTGATCGACAAGCCCGCGCCGGCGTTTTCGCTGTCGATGCTCGAGGACCCGTCGCGCAAGCTGTCCACCGCCGATTTCGCGGGACAGGTCTGGGTGCTCAACGTCTGGGCCTCGTGGTGCGTTTCCTGCAGGGCCGAACACGAGGTGATTACCTCGCTGGCGCGCAAGAACCTGGTCACGATAGTCGGCCTGAATTACAAGGATAAGCCCGCCGACGCCACCCGCTGGCTAGGCGAGTTCGGCAATCCCTACGCGGTCAGCCTGATCGACGGCGACGGCCGGGTCGGCATCGACTGGGGCGTTTACGGGGTGCCCGAAACCTTCGTAATCGGCGCCGACGGACGCATCAAGTACAAGCATATCGGCCCGGTTACCCACAAGTCGCTGGAAGAAAAAGTTTTGCCCGCTATCAGGGAGTTACTCGGTTGAAATCAATTCTGATCGCATTGTTGTTGAGTTCGTTCTGCCTGTCGGCGCAAGCCGCGATCGAGGCTTACGAATTCGATTCGCCGAAGATGGAAGCCGAATACAAGCATCTCATCGAGGAACTGCGCTGCCTGGTGTGCCAGAACCAGAACCTGGCCGGTTCCGATGCCGCGCTGGCCAAGGACTTGCGGCGCGAAACCTACGAAATGCTGCAACAGGGAAAATCCCCGGAGCAAGTGGTCGATTTCATGGTCGCTCGCTACGGCGAATTCGTACTTTACCGGCCGCGATTCGAGACCACGACCTACCTGCTGTGGCTGGGGCCATTCCTGTTATTGCTGGGGGCGCTCGTCTACGTCATACGCAGGATGCGCGCGGCCGGCAAACCGGTCGACGTCGACGCCGACAGGCTGGCCAGGGCCCGACAACTGCTGGAAAGCGACGAGACGCATAAATGAGTTTCTGGATCCTCGTCGCCGCGCTGCTGGCGCTCGCGCTGGTCATCTTGTTGCTGCCCCTGTTGCGTGTCGGCCGCGACCTCGAAGGCGACCGGCGCCAGTCGCAGAATATCCAGATCGCGCAAGAGCAAAAGCAGCAGCTCGAGGCACAGCTCGCGGCCGGCGAAATCGACCAGGCCGAATTCGACGGCGCCTACCTGGATTTGCAAACCGCGCTGGCGCTGGAACTCGAGCAGGGCGAAGCGCCGCGTCAACAGGCGCGCGGCAAGTGGATGGCGCTGGTGGTCGTGCTCGCCATTCCGCTGGCCAGTATCGCGCTCTACATGCAATTGGGCGATTACCGCGTGGTCGAGAATCCCGCGCTCGCCCAGCAGGCCCCGCCAGGCGGGCAGGCGGGAACCGCCCCGCAGATGACGCTGGACGAAATGGAAACCGCGCTCAAGGAAAAGCTGCGCGACAATCCCGAGGATGCCGAGGGCTGGTTCATGCTCGGCCGCACGATGATGGCGAAGCGGCAATTCGACCAGGCGGTTACCGCCTTCCAGCGCAGTAACGACCTGATGCAGAACGAACCCGGCATACTGTTCGCGCTCGCCGACGCGCTGGCGATGCAGAATAACGGCAACTTGCTCGGCGAACCCGAGGAACTGGTTCAGCGGGGGCTCGAAATCGCGCCGCGGTTTCCGAACGGGCTCTGGCTGGCCGGCATGGCAGCCGAGCAGCGCAAGGACTTCGCGGCGGCGCACCGCTACTGGTCGCTACTGCTGCCGCTGGTCGGGGACAATCCGGACTCGGCGCGCGAAATTCGTTCCCTGCTGGCGATGCTGGAGAAGCGGGACCCGACGCTCGCCAGTGCCGGTGCCGCGGATGCGGCCGTCGTGCCGGAATTGAATCTGAGCGTCGATATAAGCGATGATCTTCGCTCGCGGGTCGATCCGAATACCACCGTATTCGTCTATGCCAAGGCGATGCAGGGGCCGCCGATGCCGCTGGCGGTCAAGCGCCTGCGGGTCGCGGATCTGCCGGCCAGTCTGAAGCTCGGCGACGGCGACGCGATGATGCCGTCGATGAAGCTGTCTTCGTTCGACCGGGTGGTCGTCGGCGCGCGGGTGTCGCCGAGCGGCAACCCGATAGCGCAGAACGGGGATTTCTACACCGAGGTCGAATCCGTCGACAGCGCCAGCCCGCCGGAGCAGTTATCCCTGACCATCGACCGGGTCAAGGGCGAAGCGGATAGTCTCGCGGACAAGGCCGGCACGCCGAAAATGGCCAGTGCGGGCACGCCGCAATTGAATCTGACGGTCGATATAGACGCCGAACTCCGCTCGCGGGCCGATCCGAATACCACCGTATTCGTCTATGCCAAGGCGATGCAGGGGCCGCCGATGCCGCTGGCGGTCAAGCGCCTGCGGGTCGCGGATCTGCCGGCCAGTCTGAAGCTCGGCGACGGCGACGCGATGATACCGTCGATGAAGCTGTCGTCTTTCGATCGGGTAATTGTCGGCGCACGGGTGTCGCCGAGCGGCAACCCGATTGCGCAAAGCGGGGATTTCTACACCGAGGTCGAATCCGTCGACAGCGCCAACCCGCCGGAGCAGTTATCCCTGACCATCGACCGGGTCAAATAGGCGCCTCGTCGAAGGTCTTCTTGATTTCCTCGTAAGGCGCGCAAATCGCGTAAACCTGCAGGTAGCCTATCTGTTTGAGCGTGTGTGCCGCCATCGAGGCGCGCCCGCCTCCGGCGCAGTGCGTGATGATGACCGTGTCCGCCTCGGGGCATTGCTTGTGTACGGCGTACTCTAGCACCCCGCGCGAGATATTGATCGATTGCTCGAGCTTGGACTCGTCGGCGCTGTGTGCTTCGCGCACGTCGATAATCACCGCGTCCGGGTTTTCGTCATAAAGTTTCTTCGCGGTCGCGGCATCGATACATTCGATGTGCTGTTGCGCTTCGCGGATTAGTTCGTCGGATGACTTGAGCATGGATACTGCCTTGTGTTGATCGGATTGCAATGCGATATTCTACTATCAAATGGATACCCAGCGAAAATCGCCGCGCCGCGCGAATCCGAACGGTTCGGCGGACAGGCGGAAGCGAGTCGTCCCGCTCGCGGTCCAGATATCGGGTATCGGCTTCAACCTGTTATCGCGGCTGCACAACCGATCGGCGGCGAAATTGCTGACCCGCTTCTGGTTCAGGACTTTCAAAACCCGTCCCGGAGCAGCTGTCGCGGAGTTCTGGCGCGGCGCCGACCGGCGTATCGAGGTGGCGGTGGAAGAGACCAGGGTCGCGGTGCACTGCTGGGGACAGGGGCCGCTGGTGGTGCTGATGCACGGCTGGAGCGGCAGCGGATGGCAGTTCCGCGAGTTCATCGGGCCCCTGGTCGAAGCCGGCTACACGGCCGTATGTTTCGACGCGCCCGAGCACGGCAGCGACTCGGGCCGGCAAACGCACATGTTGCGATCCGGCGCGACCCTGCTCGCGATCCAGCGCGAACTCGGCGGCATCGATACTCTCGTTGCGCATTCGCTGGGCGCGATGGCAAGCCTGTATACGCAACGGCTCGGGTTGCGATTCGAACGCGCGGTACTGATCGCGCCGCAACTCGACGCCGAGGTGCTGTTCGACGGTTACCGCGACCTGCTGCGCCTTCGCCCGCCGCTGGCGCGCCTCGCCCGGGAGATGATCGGCGCGCGCCTCGAGGAATTGCTCGACCACGAAGATCCCTGGGTCGTCCTGCGGCCCGACCGCCTGCTCGGCGAGACGGCGTTGCCCGGACTACTGGTCTACGATCGGGCCGACCCCGAGGTGCCCGGCGAACACTTCGAGGAGATTCTGGTCAACTGGGAGCGGGGCAGGGCCCACGAAACTTCAGGGCTCGGGCACAACCGGATTCTCAGGAACCGCGCGGTGGTCGACGCGGTGGTCGACTATCTCGGGGATTGATCAGCTTTCGAAAATTTCCGCGCTGGCGGCGGGACGCGCCGGAATCGAAGCCGGCGACCAGTGTGCTATCGCCCAGGCGAGGATCTCTTGCGGGCTCGCCGTCTGCAAGTCCGGTTCGGGTTGCTGTGCGAGATGGTTGAGCGCGGCGACGAGCAGTTGCGGCGCGTTGGCGGCGTCGATCGCATCGGCGCCGGTCTGCTTACTGAGCTTTGTCCCCTGGATATTGTTGACCAGCGGGATATGCAGGTAACGCGGAATGGCGAAACCGAGACGTCGCTGCAGGTAGATGTGCAGGCAGGTATTTTCGAGCAGGTCGGCGCCGCGGACGATTTCGTCGACGCCCTGTAGCTCGTCGTCGACGACCACCGCGAGGTGGTAGGCGTAGATGCCGTCGGCACGGCGCAGGACGAAATCGCCGGCCTCGCGCTCGAGGTCCATGGCGAAATCCCCGAAGACCCCGTCGCGGAATTCGATCCTGCCGGCTCCGGCCGTATTCAGCCGCAGGGAGTGGCCGGCC
>JASFKL010000048.1:0-16174 GCA_050118655.1 Gammaproteobacteria bacterium
TCACCATCGACCAACCGGCGCGCATCGCACTCGATTTCGGCGACACCGAGAACAAGCTGGAACAGCGCAACATGCAGGTCGGCATCGGCGCCATGCAGAGCATCATTTCGGCCGCTTCCAAGAACCGTACCCGGGTGGTTCTGAACCTGTCCCAGAAAGCCAATTACACCACCAACGTCAGCGGCAACCAGGTTACGCTGACCCTGGCGAGCGCTTCCGCCCAGGGCACCGCCCTGCCCGTCTCCGACGACGAGGACGCCGGCATCGTCGAGGGCACGGTTGCCACCAGCAGCAACGCAAGCAAGCCTGCCGTGTCTGCGGTTGCCAAGGGTGTGACGATGATCGATTTCAAACGCGGCCCGAACGGTGAGGGACGGGTCATCATCGACCTGACGTCGACCGCCATCAACACCGACGTCTGGCGCGAAAACAACACTGTCAATGTCGAAATGATCGGCGCCCAGCTGCCGCGCGAACTTCAGCGTCGCATGGACGTCAGCGATTTCGCGACTCCGATCGAATACATCGACGCGGTCCAGGACGGCGCCAACATCCGCATGGAAATCGCCTCCAACGGCGACTTCGAGCACCTCGCCTACCAGACCGATCGCGTTTACACGATCGAGGTCGCGCCGATTTCCAAGGAAGAGGAAGAAAAGAAACGCAAGGAGAAATTCGGCTTCACCGGCGAGCGCCTGTCGCTCAACTTCCAGGATATCGAGGTGCGCTCCGTACTGCAGCTGCTGGCGGACTTCACCGGCCTCAACCTGGTGGTCTCGGATTCGGTCGAGGGTAACCTGACCCTGCGCCTGAAGAACGTGCCCTGGGACCAGGCCATGGATATCATCCTCAAGACCAAGGGTCTCGACAAGCGCCAGGCCGGCAACGTCATCCTGATCGCGCCCACCGACGAGATCGCGGCGCGCGAAAAGCTCGAACTCGAGGCGCGCAAGCAAGTCGAGGAACTGGAGCGGTTGCGTACCGAATTCATCAAGGTGAACTACGCCAAGGCGTCCGATATCGCCGACCTGCTCAAGCTCGAGGGTAACGCGATCCTGTCGCCGCGCGGCTCGGTGAGCGTCGACGAGCGCACTAACACGCTGCTGGTCAAGGATACCAATTCCAGCCTGGCGAGCGTGCGCAACCTGCTGGTCGAACTCGACATTCCTGTCCGCCAGGTACTGATCGAATCGCGCGTGGTTATCGCCAACGACGACTTCAGCAAGGAGCTGGGCGTGCGTTTCGGCGTCAGCAACGACAGTTTCACCGACGGCCCGACTACCCGTGGCGAAACCGGCGCGGTCACCGCCGGCAATCTGAACGGTATTACCGACCTGGTCAACAACAATACCTTCAACGCCGAGGACGGCCTCAACGTCAACCTGCCGGTACAGAACCCGGCCGGTACCTTCGCGCTGGCACTGGCCAAGCTGCCGCTCGGCACCTTGCTGGAAATGGAACTCTCGGCGGCGCAGATAGAAGGTCGCGGCGAAGTCGTTTCCAGCCCGCGGGTGATCACCGCCGACGCGCATACCGCGCGCATCGAGCAGGGTGTCGAAATCCCCTACCTCGAACTCTCCGACGGCGACGCCACGCTGAATTTCAGGAAGGCCGTGCTGTCGCTCGAAGTCACGCCGCAGATCACGCCCGACGACCGGGTAATCATGGATCTCGACGTGCACAAGGACAGCCAGGGCGAACTGGTTTCTTTCGGCGCCGGTCTCGCGGCTCCGAGTATCGATACTCGCGAAGTACAGTCGCAGCTGCTGGTCGACAACGGCCAGACCGTGGTGCTCGGCGGTATCTACGAAACCACCAAGACCACGCAGGTGACCCGCGTGCCCTTCTTCAGCGATCTGCCGCTGGTCGGTAACCTGTTCAAGTCGTCGATCAACGTCGACGATCGCACCGAGCTGCTGATTTTCGTCACCCCGAAAATCCTGCAGGGCGCGAATCTCGACATTCGCTAGGCGCGACTCGCAAGCATAAAAAGGCAGCCCCCCGCGGCTGCCTTTTCTCTTTGTAAAGCCCTGCATAAGCCCTCCGTGGCTTAGCAGAGCACGAAAAGCGCAAAATGCGATTTTGCGCTTTTCTTCATTTTTCGATCGCTTAATCGATCGAAAAATGGCGGCACATCCCTGTGCCGCAGGAATCTCTGCAGACTGCAGAGATTCCTGAGTCTTCGGGTTATCATAGCGGCATGAGCCACCGTAACATCATCCTCATCGGCCCGATGGGCTCCGGCAAGTCGACGATCGGCAATATTATCGCGAAGCGTCTGCACCGGGAGTTCCAGGATAGCGATCAATACATCGAGAAACGCACCGGCGTCGACATCGCGCGCATCTTCGACATCGAGGGAGAGCAGGGATTTCGCGACCGCGAATCCAGCGCGCTGCAGGAATTGCTGAGCCAGAACAATCGCGTCATCGCCACCGGCGGCGGCTCGGTGCTGCGCGAGGAAAACCAGCAGCTACTCAAGCAAAAGGGTTTCATCGTCTTCCTCGATACCTCGGTGAAGCAACAGCTGCAGCGCCTGAGACGCGACAAGAAGCGGCCGCTGCTGCAAACCGAGAACCCGCGCGAACGGCTGGAGGCGCTGTTCGAGGCGCGCCACCCGATCTACGTCGACCTCGCGGATTTGCAGGTGAAAACCGATAAACGCGTGGCGCGCCGGCTCGCGGCTGATATCATCAACCAGTTGCCCGACAACCTGAAATAAGCATGAAGATCAATCACGAGCTCAAGGTCGATCTCGGCGAGCGCGCCTACCCGATTTACATCGGCCGCGAGCTGCTCGACGAACGCGGCCCGCTGGGCCGCCACATCGCCGGCAGCTCGGCGCTGGTAGTGTCGAATACCACCGTCGCGCCGCTCTATCTCGAAGGCGTGCAACGGGCGCTCGACGCGAACGGCACGCGCCAGGACGCGGTGATCCTCGAAGACGGGGAGCGATACAAGACCCTGGCCGCGGTCGAAACCATCGTCGACCGGCTGATCGAATCGCGCCACGACCGGCAGAGCACGGTAATCGCGCTCGGCGGCGGCGTGGTCGGCGATATCGCGGGCTTCGCGGCCAGCGTCTACCAGCGCGGAGTCAACTTCGTGCAGCTGCCGACCACGCTGCTGTCGCAGGTCGACTCTTCGGTGGGCGGCAAGACCGGCGTCAACCATCCGCTCGGCAAGAACATGATCGGCGCATTTTACCAGCCGCGCTGCGTGATCGCCGACGTCGGCAGCCTCGACACCCTGCCCGCGCGCGAACTCTCGGCCGGACTCGCCGAGGTGATCAAGTACGGGCTGATTTACGACGCCGATTTTTTCGCCTGGCTGGAGCAAAACATCGACGCCCTGGTCGCGCGCGACGCCGACCTGCTGGCCGAGGCGGTGCTCGTCTCCTGCCGCATCAAGGCGCGCGTGGTCGAGCTCGACGAGCGCGAGGCCGGCCTGCGCGCGATCCTCAATCTCGGCCATACCTTCGGCCACGCGATCGAGGCGGTCATGGGTTACGGCAACTGGCTGCACGGCGAGGCCGTCGCGGCCGGCATGATGATGGCGATCGACATGTCGATTCGCGAAGGCCTGGTCGACGAGACGGTACGCGAGCGCGCCGCCGCCCTGCTCGAGCGCGCGGCGCTGCCGGTGGCGCCGCCCGGCGAGATAAGCGGCGCGCAATTTCTCGAGGCGATGGCGATCGACAAGAAGGCGCTCGACGGCAACATCAAGCTGGTGCTGCTGCGCGCGCTCGGCGAGGCCTTCGTCAGCAGCGACTACGACCGCGACAAGCTGCTGCAAACCCTGCCCCAATAAAAACCCAGTTCGGGGGACACAATACCCAATTACCCTAATTGAAAACGGGGCATATCACCTGAAAACCCGGATTCGGAGCGGATCGGTCTGCATCGATTATCGCGATCGCCGGGCTTCGCCGGGGAAGGTACGCTGCCAGAGTGATATGGGTTCCAGGTCGGGCCCGGAATGACGGGAATCTGGAAAACGCCGTCATTTCGGGCTCCAGCTTATATGTCGGACCGCCGCAATCCTCTCCACCGCCGGGAAGAAAGTTACGGTAGTCGGGTATTGTGTCCCCCGAATTCGGTTTGAAGTCCAGGCTTTCGGACACGATGCACTATTTCGGTGCATACAGGGTTCGCACTATCGAATCGATTTATCTCTGCCGGGCGCGCAGGTATACTATCTGGCCTTTTGCGCGCATCTAATTCGGCGCACAAAAGAACCGCAGCGGCAGGTTTTTGCCGCGGGTAACCGACTGAATCAATGAACGCGAAACCACCACTGACAGGCCTTTACCAACCCGGCTTCGAGAAAGACAGCTGCGGCTTCGGTTTGATCGCCAACATCGACGACAAGCCCAGCCACTGGCTGGTCAAGACCTCGATCGAGGCGCTCGCACGCCTGACGCACCGCGGCGCGGTCGCCGCCGACGGCAAGTCGGGCGACGGATGCGGCCTGCTGCTGAAGAAGCCCGACGATTTCCTGCGCGCCCAGGCGAAGGCACTCGGCATCCACTGCGCGCGGCGCTATGCCGTGGGGCTGGTATTCATTTCGCCGTTCGAGGGCGAGACCGAGGCCTCGCAACAGGTGATCGCCGACAGGATCGCGGCCCAGGGGCTCGAGATCGCGGGCTGGCGCGAGGTGCCCACCGACCCGAGCGCCTGCGGCGAGGAAGCCCTCAAGTCGCTGCCGGCGATCTACCACGTTTACGTCAACGCGCCCGAAGACATGTCGCGCGCCGACTTCAACCGCCTGCTCTACCTCGCGCGGCGCGCCGCCGGCAAGGCTTTCGAGGCGCAGGACAACCGCCGCATCGAGGATTACTACTATATCTCGAGCCTGTCCAACGACGTGCTCTCCTACAAGGGCCTGGTGATGCCGGCCAACCTGCCGGTGTTCTACAAGGACCTGCAGGACCCGACGCTGGAATCGGCGATCTGCGTGTTCCACCAGCGCTACTCGACCAACACCTGGCCGCAGTGGAAGCTCGCGCAGCCGTTCCGATACCTCGCGCACAACGGCGAGATCAACACCATCCAGGGCAACCGCAACTGGGCCAACGCGCGCGCCTACAAGTTCAAATCCGAGCATTTGCCCGACGTCGAGGCGATCAAGCCGATCGTCAACATGTCCGGCTCGGATTCGAGCTCGCTCGACAACATGCTCGACTTTTTACTCTCCGGCGACATGGACCTGTTCCGCGCGGTGCGCCTGCTGATTCCGCCGGCCTGGCAGAACGTCGACAACATGGACCCGGCGCTGCACGCCTTTTACGAATACTCGTCGATGCACATGGAGCCCTGGGACGGGCCCGCCGGCATCGTACTCACCGACGGCCGCCACGCCTGCTGCGTGATGGACCGCAACGGCCTGCGCCCGGCGCGCTGGGTGATGACCAAGGACCGCCATATCACGCTGGCCTCCGAGATCGGCGTCTGGGATTACAAGCCCGGGGACGTGATCGCCAAGGGGCGTCTCAAGCCCGGGCAGATGATCGCCGCCGATACCAAGACCAGCAAACTGCTGATGTCCGACGACATCGATGAAATCCTCATGAAGCGCCATCCCTACGAAATGTGGATGCGCGACCGCCTGGTCAGGCTGTCGGCCAACCCGGTCAACTCGCCATTCTCGGCGCTGGCGATGAACAAGGAGACCCTGACCCGGCTCGAAAAGCAGTTCCAGATCAGCTTCGAGGAGCGCGACCAGATCCTGCGCGTGCTGGCCGAGGATTCGCAGGAAGCCACCGGCTCGATGGGCGACGATACGCCGCTGCCGGTGCTGTCCCTGCAGCGCCGCTCGCTCTACGACAGTTTCCGCCAGCAATTCGCGCAGGTCACCAATCCGCCGATCGACCCGCTGCGCGAACAAATCGTGATGTCGCTGGAAACCTGCTTCGGCCGCGAGCACAATCTTTTCCACGAAGCCGAGGATCACGCCAACCGACTGATCGTCTCCTCGCCGATCCTGTCGGAGCAGAAATTCGTCGACCTGCTGGCCTGGCACGACAAGGGTTACGCGCACGAAAAGATTTCCCTCGGCTACGATCCGGAAAAGAAGTCCCTCAAACAGGCGATCGTCGACATCCAGGACCAGGCCGAAAAGGCATCGCGGCGCGGCATCGTCATCGTCGTGCTGTCCGACAAGGATATCCCGCGCGATCAGCTCATGGTGCACGCCCTGCTCGCCACCGGCGCCGTGCATCATCGGCTGTCGAACAGCGGTGGGCGCTGCGACACCAACATCGTGGTCGAGACCGGCACCGCGCGCGACTCCCACCAGATGGCCGTGCTGCTCGGTTTCGGCGCCACCGCGATCTACCCCTACATGGCTTACGCGAGCATCGTCGGCATGACGCGCACCGGCGAACTGCCCGAACTGCAATGCCCGAACACGGGTTCGAACTACCGCCGCGGGATCAACAAGGGGCTGTACAAGATCATTTCCAAGATGGGCATTTCGACCATCGCCAGCTACCGCGGCGCGCAGCTGTTCGAAATCGTCGGCCTGCACCGCGAGGTCGTCGACCTGTGCTTTCCGGGCACCACCTGCCGCATCGACGGCATCGGTTTCGACGAACTGGAGGCCGAACAGCGCACGCTCAACAGGATCGCCTGGAACCCGCGCAAGACCGTCGACCAGGGCGGGCTGCTGAAATACATCCACGGCGGCGAATACCACGCCTACAACCCCGACGTGGTCTACAGCCTGCAGGCCGCGGTCAACAGCGGCGATTACGCGGACTGGAAGAAATACTCGCGCGTGGTCGACGGCCGCCCGCCGTCGATGCTGCGCGACCTGCTGCAGCTCAAAACCCAGACCCCGATCGATATCGACGAGGTCGAACCGGTGAGCGAAATCCTCAAGCGCTTCGATTCGGCCGGCATGTCGCTCGGCGCGCTCTCGCCCGAGGCCCACGAGACGCTCGCCCAGGCGATGAACCAGCTCGGCGGACGCTCCAATTCCGGCGAAGGCGGTGAGGATCCGGCGCGTTTCGGCACCGACAGGACCTCGAAGATCAAGCAGGTGGCCTCGGGCCGCTTCGGCGTCACCCCCCATTACCTGGTCAACGCCGAGGTACTGCAGATCAAGATCGCCCAGGGCGCCAAGCCCGGCGAGGGCGGCCAGCTGCCCGGCAAGAAGGTCAACGAGATGATCGCCCGGCTCAGGCATTCCGAGCCCGGCGTGACGCTGATCTCGCCGCCGCCGCACCACGATATCTATTCGATCGAAGACCTCGCCCAGCTGATCTTCGACTTGAAGCAGGTCAACCCCGAGGCGCTGGTATCGGTCAAGCTGGTCGCCGAGGCCGGCGTCGGCACGGTCGCCGCGGGCGTCGCCAAGGCTTACGCCGACCTGATTACCATCGCCGGCTACGACGGCGGCACGGGCGCGAGCCCGCTGACCTCGGTCAAGTACGCGGGCTCTCCCTGGGAACTGGGCTTGTCCGAGACCCACCAGATCCTGCGCGCCAACAAGCTGCGCAGCAAGGTGCGCATCCAGACCGACGGCGGCCTCAAGACCGGTCTCGACGTGGTCAAGGCCGCGATCCTCGGCGCCGAGAGTTTCGGCTTCGGCACCGGCCCGATGGTCGCCATGGGCTGCAAGTACCTGCGCATCTGCCACCTGAACAACTGCGCCACCGGCGTCGCCACGCAAAACCTGCAGCTGCGCGAGCGCCATTTCGTCGGCACGGTCGAAAAGGTCAAGAACTTCTTCCGCTTCGTCGCCGAGGAAACGCGTGAAATCATGGCCGGGCTCGGCGTGCGCAGCCTCGAGGACCTGATCGGCCGTACCGACCTGCTCGAAGTCATCGAGGGCAAGACGCCGGCGCAGCGCGGCCTGAACCTGCAGCCGCTGCTCTCCGACGGCGGCGTCGATCCGTCCTGGCCGCGCTTTTGCACCGAACCGCGCAACGAACCCTGGGACAAGGGCGAGCTGGCCGAGCGCATGGTCGCCGACTGCATGCCCGCGATCCGCGATAAAACCGGCGGCGAGTTCGAATACGAGATCAACAATACCCACCGCTCGATCGGCGCGCGCCTGTCGGGCGAGATCGCGCGCATCCACGGCAATTACGGCATGTCCGATAATCCGGTCACCCTCAGGCTCCAGGGTACGGCCGGGCAGAGTTTCGGGGTCTGGAACGCCGGCGGGCTGCACATGCATCTCGAGGGCGACGCCAACGACTACGTCTGCAAGGGCATGGCCGGCGGCAGGGTCGTGATTCGCCCGCCCGCGGGCAGCCATTTCAAGTCCCAGGATGCGAGCATCATCGGCAATACCTGCCTGTACGGCGCCACCGGCGGCAAGCTGCTCGCCGCGGGGCTCGCCGGCGAACGCTTCGCGGTGCGCAACTCGGGCGCCCACGCGGTAGTCGAGGGTGTCGGCGATCACGGCTGCGAGTACATGACCGGCGGTATCATCACGATTCTCGGCAACACGGGCTACAACTTCGGCGCCGGCATGACCGGCGGCATCGCCTACGTGCTCGACCTCGACCGCGATTTCTTCGACCGCATCAACAAGGAACTCATCGATATCCACCGCATCGTCGACGAATCGATGGAGAGCCACCGCGTCTACCTCGAAAGCGCGATCGCCGAGTTCGTCGCCGAGACCGGCAGCGAATGGGGCCAGTACATCCTCGAAAACTTCAACCATTTCAAGCGCAAGATCTGGATGGTGAAGCCGAAGGCCGCCGAGTTCGACTCGTTACTGGAAACCCTGCAAAGAAACGCCGCCTGACGCGGTCCCCCGTCATTGCAGCCCCCGACCCGATACGCCGGGCCGCGCAATCCATTGCCCGGCACCGGCGATCGCCGGGGTATGCCCGGGTAAGTACCGCGCCCCCGGACGACGGTTCCGGCGGTCCGAGATATCGGTCGAGCCCGGAATGACGGGCTTTCGGCGTCGCGCGGCCGCTGATGAACGGTCTACTTATCGCCGATCAATCATGCGAAAATACCCGGCCCTGTAACCGATCCTTCGACACCCGCGAGCCAATGTCCGGACGCATTCCCCGCAGCTTCATCGACAACCTCCTGAACCGCGTCGATATCGTCGAGGTGATCGACAGCCGCGTGCCGCTGAAAAAGAAAGGCCGCGAATTCTGGGCCTGCTGCCCGTTTCACGGCGAAAAGACGCCGTCTTTTTCGGTCAGCCCCGCGAAACAGTTCTACCATTGCTTCGGCTGCCAGAAATCCGGCAACGCGATCGGGTTTTTAATGGATTACGACCACATGGAATTCGTCGAGGCGATCGAGACCCTGGCCGGCGCCCAGGGCATGGAAATCCCCTACGAGCAGGGCGGACCGCCGCCGAAGTCGACGAGCGCCGGCCTCGACCCGATGTACGCGGCGATGGAGCGATGCGCGGCCTTCTACGAGGCCGAGCTCAAGAAATCGCAGACCGCGATCGACTATCTCAAAAACCGCGGTATCAGCGGCCGGACCGCGAAGAATTTCACCATCGGCTACGCGCCGCCGGGCTGGAACAACCTCGAAGGCGACGAAAAACTGCTGATCGAGACCGGGATGCTGGTGCAAAAGGACGGCGGCAACCGCTACGACCGCTTCCGCAACCGCCTGATGTTCCCGATCCGCGACCGCCGCGGGCGCACCATCGCCTTCGGCGGCCGCGTTATCGACCCCGAGGACAATCCCAAGTACCTGAATTCGCCCGAATCGCCGCTGTTCCACAAGAGCGACGAGATTTACGGCCTGTATGAAATGCGCCGGGCGGTCACCAACATCGAGCGCATCTATATCACCGAGGGTTACATGGACGTGGTCGCGCTCGCCGAGCACGGGGTCGAAACCGCGGTGGCGACGCTCGGCACGGCGATCAACAACCGCCAGATCGAGTCCCTGTTCCGGGTCTGCCGGCACCTGGTATTCTGCTTCGACGGCGACGCGGCCGGCAAAAAGGCCGCCTGGCGCTCGCTCGAGGCATGTCTCGCCTCGCTCAAGGAGGGCCGGCTGGCGAGATTCCTGTTCCTCCCGGAAGGCCAGGACCCGGACAGCTACGTCGGCGAATTCGGCAAGGCCGCTTTCGAGGAGCTGGTCGAGCAATCCTCGACCCTGACCCAGTACCTGTTCGAAACCCTGCTCGCCGAGTGCAATATCAGGAGCCCCGAGGGCCGCGCCGAGTTTCTCGACCGCCTGCGCCCCTACTTCGGCCAGATTCCGCTGCAAAGCCTCAAGGACCAGATCCTCGCCGAGGTCGAACAGCGCCTCGGCCAAAAGGTCGACGGCCGCATGCTGCGCCTGCTCGGCGCCGAGCGCCCCGCCCGCGAGGAAACGAGGCGCCTGCCCGAGCAGCACTGGACCCCGACGCGGCTGGCGATCAACCTGCTGTTCAAGAAACCGTCGCTGGCGCTCGGCGTCGGCAGCCAGGACGCGCTCGGCGAAAGCGGCATCCCGGGGGTCGATTTGTTGCTCAAGATCCTTGATCGGATCCACGACGACCCCGATATTACCACCCAGAACCTGCTCGACCGCTTCAAGGGCGACGAGCACGAAGGCCACCTCTACAAGCTCGCGGCAATGGAACCGCCCGCCGAGGAGGAGAGCCTGGAGCGGATGTTCGCGGACTGTTTACAACAATTGCAAAAACAGTATATTGTCGAGCGACGCAAAAGACTGATCGGCAAACTGCAGTCCGGCGAGGCGCTCACCGAGTCCGAAAAGCTCGAACATCGGAAATTGTTCACCAATCAGAACTAGCGCACGGCACCCACTTGGAAAAAGGAAAAAAAGTCTTATATACTGGGGTGTTACCCGCGCACCATTGACCAATCGAGGCACCATGGACCAAGACCCGCAATCCCGGTTAAAAGAGCTTATTGCCAAAGGCAAAGAACAGGGCTTTTTGACCTATACGGAGGTTAACGATCACCTCCCCGACGGCATCGTCGAGCCCGAGCAAATCGAGGATATCATCCGCATGATCAATGACATGGGGATCAAGGTCCACGAATCGGCGCCCACCGACGAAAACAACGACATTCTCAGTGACACCGAGACCGAGCCCGACGAGGACGCGGCCGAGGAAGCCGCCGCCGCACTGGCGTCACTGGATAGTGAATTCGGCCGCACGACCGACCCCGTGCGCATGTACATGCGCGAAATGGGCACCGTCGAGCTGCTTACCCGCGAGGGCGAAATCAAGATCGCGCGGCGCATCGAGAACGGCCTCAACCAGGCGATGAGCTCGCTGGCCCGCTATCCCGACACCATGCGCCTGATCATCGAGCGCTACAACGAGGTGCGCGAGGAAGAAGCCAAGCTCAGCGACCTGCTGGTCGGCTTCGTCGACCCCGAGGAAGACCCCAACGCGATCCCGATGCCGGCCTCGGCGCAGTCCAGCGACGACGACGACGCCGACGTCGACGATTCGGGCCCCGATCCCGAGGAAGCCGAAAAGCGCTTCACGTCCATCGAGCGCGCCTTCAACCGGGCGATGAAATGCGTCGCCAAGAACGACGAGAAAGGCTACGAGCGCAACATGACCCGCGCGGTCAAGGAGCTGATGGAAATCAAGCTGCTGCCGCTGTTCATCGACCGCCTGGCGATCAACCTCAAGGATGTGATCAACCGCATCCGCAGCAATGAGCGCACCATCCTCGACCTGTGCGTCAACCAGGCGAAGATGCCGCGCAAGACCTTTATCGAGACCTTCAAGGCCAACGAGACCAACCTGAACTGGATCAACGGTCATATCAAGGCGGGCGAAAAGTACTCCAAGGCGCTCGAGACCAGCAAGGACGAGATCCAGCGCTACCAGAAACGCCTCAAGAAGATCGAGAAGGATACGCACCTGTCGATCCACGACATCAAGGAAATCAACCGCAAGATGTCGATCGGCGAGGCCAAGGCGCGGCGCGCGAAGAAGGAAATGATCGAGGCCAACCTGCGCCTGGTGATCTCGATCGCCAAGAAGTACACCAACCGCGGCTTGCAGTTCCTCGACCTGATCCAGGAAGGCAACATCGGCCTGATGAAGGCGGTCGACAAGTTCGAATACCGCCGCGGCTACAAGTTCTCGACCTACGCCACCTGGTGGATTCGCCAGGCGATCACGCGTTCGATCGCCGACCAGGCGCGTACCATCCGCATCCCGGTGCACATGATCGAGACGATCAACAAGCTGAACCGCATCTCGCGGCAGATGCTGCAGGAACTCGGCCGCGACCCGCAGCCCGAGGAACTCGCCGAGCGCATGGACCTCCCCGAGGACAAGGTGCGCAAGGTACTGAAGATCTCCAAGGAGCCGATCTCGATGGCCACGCCGATCGGCGACGACGAGGATTCGAACCTCGGCGACTTCATCGAGGACACCAACGTGCTGCTGCCGGCCGACACCGCGACCAACGCCGGCCTGTCCGAGTCGACCCGCGAGATTCTGTCGAGCCTGACGCCGCGCGAGGCCAAGGTGCTGCGCATGCGCTTCGGCATCGACATGAACACCGACCACACCCTGGAAGAGGTCGGCAAGCAGTTCGACGTCACCCGCGAGCGGATTCGTCAGATCGAAGCCAAGGCCCTGCGCAAGCTGCGCCACCCCTCGCGCAGCGAGCAGCTCCGCAGCTTCATCGACGCCGACTAACGTTTCAAATAGCCGTAATACGCATAGGGCCCCGCTACGCGGGGCTCTCGCTTTTCAGACACCAGCAGGATTCCCGATGGCTCGGGAATGTCGTAGAATACGCCGGATCCTGCGTCAGGCAGCCCTGGCGCAGGATTTTTCGCGCCAGGCAAGGCGGAAGAGGCGTGTGTCGCCGGGAGCGTGGCTGAATGCCACGCGACCAAGCACTTTCAAAATCCAACGCAGCATGGCGGGAAAAAGCCAAACGGGTTTATCGCCCGAAAACCCTGACGCCGGATTTTTGGCGTCAGGCAAGGCGGAATTGGCGGCCGTTGCCGGGAGCGTAGCTTAATGCTACGCGACCAAGCGGCCGACAATTCCAACGCAGCATGGCGTCAAAAAGACGCGTCAGGGGGCCTGTAGCTCAGTTGGTTAGAGCAGTGGACTCATAATCCATTGGTCGCTGGTTCGAGTCCAGCCGGGCCCACCATCCTTCCTTTTCGGAATCAATTAGTTACGGTGATTTTGAGCCATGGAACCGGGGGCTATGTGTCTTTGGGTCGCAGTTTGGATCGTATGTGGCCGCAGATTTTCAGAATTTCAGAAAGCTGACGCTCAGATTTCAGGGCTGGACGGCGGGAGTCGACCTGACCGTACCCCCGTAATTCGAGCCACCCTAAATGTGGGATTTCCCTATAATGGTCCTACCCCAAAAACTAGACCACGGCAGGCGCGAAAATCTGACCTAAATTTGGTTCGTCATCTGGTTTCAAATTCTGGTTTTCAGCATATTCGTATGGCGTCATGTATCCAAGCTTACTATGAGGCCGATCTTCATTGTATTCCTTACGCCATCGATTGATTTTTAGCCGGGCATCCGGCATCGAAAGGAACCAGTGCTGGTTCAGACATTCTTGTCTTACTCGTGCATTGAAAGACTCGATAAACGCATTGTCCGTGGGCTTTCCAGGCCGGGAGAAGTCGAGCGTGACATCATTGGCATAGGCCCATAGATCGAGCTCCTTCGATACAAACTCCGGACCATTGTCGACCCGAATAGCTTGCGGTGTACCGTATCGTTTCGTTGCCCACTCCAGCGTCCTGACGACGTCGTATCCAGTATATTGGCGGCGTACCCCGATAGCGGGACTCACACGACTAAAGTTATCGACTATCGTTAAGACCCGGAGCTTCTTGCCGTCGAAAGTCTGATCGGCCATGAAATCCATGCTCCAGCAGTCGTTCATTTGCTCGGCCGGTCGTCGATCTTCCCGCAACTTGGCCTTGACTCGCCGCCTGGGCGTTTTATGGCGCATTTGCAGTCCCATATCGCAGTACAGGCGATAGACTCGCTTATGATTGATAGGCCAACCCTCCCGCTTGAGCAACGCATGGATCCGCAAATAGCCATACCGGGTTCGAGTCTCGGCAATATCTCGAATCCGTTGCCGTAATGCCGCTTGCTCATCTCGCCGACTCTTGTAGTGCCAGGTCGAGCGGTTGATCTGAAACAATCGACAGGCTCGACGATCACTGATCTGAAAACAGTCAATGAGCCAACGCGCCAATGACTTGCGACGGGCCGGCCTTACAGCTTTTTTCGGATGACCTCCTGAAGCATATGTCGGTCCAGACTCAAATCGGCGACCATCTGTTTCAGACGCTTGTTCTCATCCTCGAGCTGGCGTAAACGCCGAACCTCGGACGGCGCCAGGCCACCAAAACGCTTCTTCCAACGATAGAATGTCTGCTCGGCAATCCCGAGCTTTCTGGAGATCTCGGCAACCGAGGTGCCAGCTTCGTTTTGTTGCAGGGCAAACGCGATCTGCTCGTCCGTAAACTTCGTCTTTTTCATCGAAAATCCTCCTCCCGCTACAGGGCATTTTAACGAGAATTTTCGCGTTATGCGTGGCCCGGTTTACTGGGGGAAGACCACCAAACTGAATATTGACCCTTATCAATCAGAGAGGATTATCAATCTTTGATCTTTGATCTTTGATGGGTTCGCTGTTGGCCGATTCGAGAATCCTGTAAAGCGGATTTCAGCGACAGCTTTCGAGTAAGCAGACGCTCAAACGGGATAGATCAGCGGCAAAGACCGACCCTGAGGCGCCCCCCGTGAGATGTATCAAAAGTATCAATATTGCATTAAACCCACATCAGGGACCAAACCCTCCTGAAATTGATTCTAATATAGTTGGCCCAAACCAAGCAGTCGCCCAGCCGGTTGAGGAATTAATAAACTGAATATCGCTAATTCTTCCGCTACCATCTGAAAAACCTGATGATTGTTTAATCCAGGAATTCCCACCATCTTGGGTGGCAAATATTTCACCGAACTCACCCCCCGCCCATCCGTTCAATGAATCCGCAAAATAAATGGAGAAAAGACGCCCATAATTATCAATATCAATAGTTTGCCAAGTTGCACCCCCATCACTTGTTTTTAGAATGACGGGTCGATAGGGATTAACCTCACCACCAGCAATCCACGCAGTGGATGGATCCAGTGCAAAAACGGAATACAACGTATAACTGGTTCCACTGGCCTGTGGATTCCAGGTAACTCCACCATCAATTGTGTGAATTATTGTTCCGTTTTCTCCAACAGCCCAACCAGTGCTCGAGTTTAAAAAATGCACACCTCTTAAGTCGTTCACTGTTGCATATTGAGTATTCCAACTATTGCCTCCGTCAATGGTGTGAAAAAGACCGCTACCCACGGCCCAACCTGTCTGTACGTCTACAAAAGAAACGCCGTAAAGGGTACGGTAATAACAATTCATTCCACAATTACCCACATCCTGTTCTATCCAGGTATTGCCACCATCTGAAGTGTGGAAGATCTCAGCTACGTCTATGTAGGAAGTCCCTACAAGCGTTCGCTGTGACCCAACGGCCCAACCTGTTGTTACATCGATAAAATCGACGCCCCAAAAATTTCTACCATTGTGTGTGGCCTGGGTAATCCAGGTAGAACCTGCATCAGACGTGTTCGCTATGCTATCTCGTCCAACCACCCACCCGTTAGAACCATCAACAAAATCTATTGCGTCCAACCTGTCGAGTGAGGATATCGAGGTCACATTTTTGTTGACCCAGGTCGCGCCAGCATCATCTGTAGACAATATTGTGCCGCCACTGCCTACAGCCCACGCGGTATTCGCGTCGATCGCGAATACATCGGATAAAGACGTATCAGACAGCTGCAAAGTCCAGGTTGTGCCCGAATCATTCGTATGGAAAATATCACCGCCTACAGCCCATCCGTTTGCTGAATCGCTAAATGAGACGCTTATGGGTGAACCAGGGACAGACTGCGCATTCCAGGAAATGCCGCCATCAGTAGTAGATTGTATTCCGGCGTTGGCTGCCCAGCCGTTGTCTGCGTCTAAAAAGTGAAGCTTATAAACCCAGCCGGGAGGGCTTGCAACTCGACTCCACGTCTGACCCCCGTCGTCAGTGGAATGCAACATATTGTTAGCACTGCTGTCGTCGCCGATAACTTTGACATTATTTTCGTCTATCGCTTCGATGACTCTGCCACGATAGTTGTTGTCATTTTTTTGGA
>JASFKL010000049.1:0-16167 GCA_050118655.1 Gammaproteobacteria bacterium
CAGCAGCTACGACGTCGTCATTACCATCACCGGTACCGACGACGCCTCGTCGTCGACGGGCTCGAGCGGGATTGGCACCGCCGGTTACGTTCCTCCGGAGGATGGCGTTCCGACCGTGCAACCGCCGGAAATTCCGGATCTGGCGGTCGTCGGCGGTTTCCAGCCGCCGTTATTCGAGGAGATCGAGTCGGCACCGCAAGACCGCGGCATCGAGCCCGAACCCGGCCTGTCCGCGCTCGATCAGTCCGAGCCGGCGGCACAACCCGTCGAGGACGTGCAATACGCCTCGGTCGACGATGGCGAGCGCAACCGGATCGAAGACAAACCGGCCGCCAAAAAGGCGGTCCAGGATCCGCCTCTCGACGTCGATAATCTCGGTCTGCAGGTCAGCGATGACGAGGCGATCAACGAGCGTTTCGAGCAGGCCCTGCTCAAGCGTCTCGACGCCATGAACTTCGGGCTCGAAGGAGAGGACGGATACCGCAGCGCCGACGACATCAAGGTGCAAATCCTGATGGGCACCACCGCGACCCTGACCGCGGGAATCGTGAGCTGGGTGCTTCGCGGCGGGTCGCTGCTGGCGAGCCTGATGAGTACCGTGCCGTTGCTCAACCGGTTCGACCCGCTGCCGATTCTCAAGAATCGCGAGGAAAGGGAAGACGTCGAGCCGGACGACGACACCGAAATTACCGGTCCGGTGGGCGAGCAACACAGGCGCGTCGACGAGATGTTCTCCGGCAAGGAAGAGACTTAGGGAGAAGGGGCGACCGGGCGGATGAACAAGCTGCGTAAATCCCTGGGCCTGCTGTTTCCGGCGATGCGAATCAGCATTGCGTTGACGCTGCTGACGCTCTGTCTCCTGCTCGGCGCCGATATGCTGGGCATCACTCTCGACGAGGACCGGCAGGCGCTGGATATCCGCAAGCGGTTATCCGAATCGCTCGCCATCCAGTTTTCGGTGATGGAGCCGTCGCGCGATATCCACAAGATCGAGGGTTTGCTGAAGCTGATATCGGAACGCAACCCGGAGATACTGTCGACCGGAATTCGTCGTATCGACGGGGAGATCATTTTCCAGTCACCCGGGCATGCGCAGCTGTGGGCGGACTACGTCGCCGACGAGTCGACTTCTTCGCACGTGCTGGTTCCCCTGCTGCAGGGCGAACGGCTCTGGGGTAACGTCGAACTGCGTTTCGAAAACCTGAAAAGCGATACCTTCTTCGGCTTCACGCAAAAAGCGATCTTCAAGTTGATGATGTATTGCCTGGTGATCGGGTTCTTCGTATATCTGGCATTCATGCTCCGCACCCTGCGGCAACTGGATCCGACCGCGGTAATTCCCGAGCGGGTCAATGCCGCCTTCGATACGCTTTCCGAGGGTGTCATGATCCTCGACGAGGACGAGCAGATACTGCTGACCAACAAGGCGTTTACCGACAGGCTCGGTGTCGATGGCATGGCGCTGCTGGGCAGCCAGGCTTCCGAGTTGAAGTGGGAGCGGGTATCGAGGCAAAAATCGGGTACCGAGTTACCCTGGTTCGAGGCGATCGAAACCGGCAAGGCGGTGATCGGCGCCCAGTTCAACCTGACCACGCCGGACGGCGAAAACGTCAAGTACTCGATCAACGCGTCGCCGATTCTGAGCACCGATGAAAAGCGGGAAGTGCAGGGCGTTCTGGTTACCATGGGCGACATCACCGAAGTGGTCGAAAAAAACGTGCAGTTGGAGACCATGGTACAAAAACTGGAGAAATCCGAAGCCAGGATCAAGGAGCAAAACAAGGAACTCGCTTACCAGGCGACGCGCGACTCGCTCACCGGATGTCTCAACCGCCGTGCCTTCGCGGAGCGTTTCGAAGTGCTTTTCGATGCGGCGATCGAAAACGGTTCCGATCTTTCCTGCATCATGGTCGACCTCGACCACTTCAAGTCGGTAAACGACAACTTCGGTCACGCCATCGGCGACGAGGTCATCAAGCTGGCATCCGAGGTTCTGAAAATGAATACCCGCAAACAGGATCTGGTAGGCCGTTACGGCGGCGAGGAATTCTGCCTGGTGCTGCCCGATCTTGCGGTCGAGGACGCGGTCAAGATGGCGGAAAGAATCCGCCTGCGAATCAAGGACGAATCGAGCCAGCGTTATCCCAGCGGCCCGCGGGTTACCGCCAGCCTCGGGGTGGCCTGCATTCACGACGATCCCAGTGATCCCAGCGGCCTGAACGTGCTCGCCGACCAGGCGCTCTATAACGCCAAGCAGGGCGGACGCAACCGCGTGATCAACTTCGCCTCGATGGGGGAGAACGACAGGCTCGTGGCCACCACCCACGACCTGACCTCGACTGCCTCCAACGCGGAGCCGAAAGTCGAAAACCTGCAGAACCGCATTGCCGAACTCGAGGATATTGCCACCCAGTTTTCGTCGGAGCTCGAGTATACGCGCAGTTACGACGAACTGACCGGCCTGCCCAATCAGGCACTGTTTTACGATCGCATCAACCAGGGAATAGAGCGCGGTTGCCGGCACGATCAACTGGCGGCGGTGCTGATTATCGATATCGAGATGTTCAGCCAGGTCAATGCCAGTCTCGGCAGGGCCGGCGGCGACGAACTTCTCAAGCAGGTTGCCGAGCGCCTCAATTCGATCGTGCGCGGCACCGACGGGGTCGCGCGCCTCTCCGTGTCGCGCTTCGCCGGCGACGAGTTCGCGGTATTGCTGACCGACCTGCCGAAGAAGGAGCAAATCACCTGGGCGGTCAAGCGTATCCACGACGTCATCAACCAGCCGATGGATATCGAAGGCAACAAGGTATATCTCACCTGCCATATCGGTATCAGCCTGTATCCCACCGATGCCGACAGCGTCGAAACCCTGCTCAACAATGCGATGAGCGCAAAGCAGTACAGCAAGAAACACCGCTCCGAGTTCGGTTACCAGTTTTTCGATCACCACGTCCAGGAGCTGTCGATACGGCACATGCATCTCGAGTCGGACCTGCACAGCGCGATCGAGAACGAGCAATGGAAGCTGCTTTACCAGCCCAAGCTGAGTATCGATGGTACCGAAATCGTCGGCGTCGAGGCCCTGATCCGCTGGAAACATCCCGAACGCGGGCTGATTTCGCCCTACGAGTTCATCGAGTTTGCCGAACAGCGCGGCATGATCGTCAAGATCGGCGACTGGGTAATCCGGGAAGCCTGTCGCCAGCAGCGAATCTGGATGGATCGCGGTATCAGCGAATGCCGGATCGCGATCAACCTCTCCAGCATGCAGCTGATCCAGGGAGATGTCGTGCAATCGGTGCTGGGTTACCTGGACGAATACGGGATACCGCCGCGACTGTTCGAAATCGAAATTACCGAAACTATCCTGATGGAAAACGTGCGCCAGGCGATCGAGTCACTCGAGCGCCTGCATGCGCGCGGCATCGGTATCGCGATCGACGATTTCGGTACCGGTTATTCATCGCTGAGCTACCTGAAGACCCTGCCGATTACCAGCCTGAAAATCGATCGCGGTTTCGTGCGCGATATCTGCAGCGACGAAAACGACCAGAAAATCGTCCACACCCTGATTACCATGGCGCACTCCATGGACATGATCGTGGTGGCCGAGGGCGTCGAAACCGAGGAGCAATGGAATTTACTGAAGGAATACTCGGTCGACCAGATCCAGGGCAACCTGATCAGCCTGCCGGTAGCGCCGCGGGAAATTGAGACCCTGATTCTCGGTCCTTCGGCTCATGCCTCGGCAAACGTCGTGCAGCTGCGCTCGAGCTAGGGCGCGACCTCGAAACCCAGTTCCTTTAATGCAACGGCACAGTCACCGGCGTTCTCCGGGTCGACGCTGAACCGGGGATATTCCAGGCGGTCGGGATATACGCGGCGCAGGCTGTCGAAATGTCGCGCGCGCGCCTCGTCATCCAGGTCGATACCGCCGACCAGCGCCTCGTGGTCGCGCCTGATTTCGAAATGCTCGCGGAACAGTCCCTGCCAGAATTCCAGCATGCCAGCGCCGGCCGCGGGATGCAGGTGACGGCCCGGCGGCAGACAGTGCGACATCTGCCATCCCGGTGTCCAGCCGAAATGGCCGGCCGCGGCATCGAGCACCGCCTGGGTGCCCCGCAGGCGCCCCTCGACGCTGTAGCCGGCGATATGCGGGGTCGCCAGGTCCACGCGCCGCAACAACTCCGTGGATATCAGCGGTTCGTGCTCCCAGGTATCGAGGAACAGCCGCAGATCGTCGCGCCGGCGCGACAGCTCGAGCAGCGCCTCGTTGTCGACCACGCTCCCGCGCGCCGTGTTGATCAGCAGGCAGTCGCGCGCCAGGGTGCGCAGTCGGGAGCCGTCGAACAGGTGGAACGTCGGGTGCGGGCCGCCACGGGTCAGGGGAGTATGCAGGCTGATCAGGTCGCATTCGCCGACCAGCGTATCGAGCTCGGCAAATGTCTGCGGCGTCGCCCCGGCTTCCGCGAGCGGCGGGTCGCAAAGCAGGCAATCGATGCCGAGCGCATCGAACTTGTGTTTGACCCTTTTGCCGACATTGCCGAAACCGACGATACCGGCCCGCATCCGCAGCGGATCGAAATCCAGGCATTGCGACAATGCGAACAGGCCGCTGATCACGTATTCCGATACCGCCTCGGCGTTGCACCCGGCCGCATTGCTGAAATCGATGCCCGCGGCGCGGAGATATTCCAGGTCGACGTGATCGGTGCCGATGGTTGCGCTGCCGACGAATTCGACCGGGCTGTCATGCAGCAGCTCGCGATCGATGCGGGTCACGGTTCTGACGAGCAGACAACGACAATCGCGCAGGTGGCCGCGGTCGATTTCCCGCCCGGGCAGCAAGCGGACCTCGCCGCAGTCGGCGAAAGCCTCCCCGACACGCGGGATATCGCGATCGGCGACGATTATCACGACAGGCAGAAGCGCCCGATCAGCCCCTTGAGCAGGTTTATCGTCGGATCGATCTGGGCGATCGGCAGAAATTCGTCGGGCTGATGCGCCTGCTGGATCGATCCCGGGCCCATGACGATGGTTTCGGTTTGCATCGAATTGTAGAACGGCGCCTCGGTGCCGAAGGCGACGCTGCCTGCCGGCTTGCCGGAGGCTGCGGTCAGGTAACTCGCGATCTCGCTGGCCGCATCGGTATTCATCGCGGGAACGCCATCGCCGACCAGCTGCACCGTGAGTTCGAGACCCCGCGCCTCGGCGACCGCGGCGGCGAGTTCCTCGATATCGGCTTTCAGGGAGGCCAGCGACATCGACGGCAGGAATCGAATATCGATCAGCAACAGGCAGTCACCGCAGATCCGGTTGGAGTTGTCCCCGCCGTGGATGTGGCCGAGGTTCATCGTCGGCGTCGGAATCGTGAATGCCGGATCGTTATAACGTTTCTGGATACGGTCGCGGTATGCGTACAGCGCGGTCATGAACTGGTGCATGCCGTCGAGCGCATTATTGCCAAGCCCGGGATCGCTGGCGTGTCCGGACTGACCCCGGAATTCGACCGACAGGGTCAACGAACCCTTGTGCTGGCGGATCGGTTTCAGGCCGGTAGGTTCGCCGATGACGCAGTAGCGGCCGAGCCTGCGGCCGTTGTCGGCAATCAGCCGGGCGCCGCTCATCGTGGTTTCCTCGTCGGCGGTCGCGACCAGGGTCAGCGGCCGGACGAGCTTGCCGAGATCGACCTGCTCGCAGGCGGCGAGCGCGAGTGCGAGGAAACTCTTCATATCACAACTGCCGAGACCGTAGATACGGTTGTCCCGTTCGCGGGCTTCGAAAGGATCGCTGCTCCACAACTCCGGATCGCAGGAAACCGTATCGGTGTGGCCAGACAGCACCAGCCCGTCGCTGCCGCTGCCGGCGCTGGCGACGAGATTGAACTTGTAGTCCTCGACCGGCTGGATTTCGATCGCGAAGCCGAGCGTTTCGGCCCATTCCGCGACACGGTCGATGACCAGGCGGTTACTCGTATCGAGCTCGGGATGGATAGCGCTGACCGAGGGGCTGGAGATCAGCTGCGCGATCATCTCGCGCGTCGATGGCAATGCGCCCCCCATGTTGCTAGTCCGGCAGATCCGTGACCGCGCCCCGGGAGGCCGAGCTCACCAGGCGTGCGTACTTGGCGAGCACGCCGCGCTTGTAGCGCGGTTTGGGTTGTTTCCAGTCTTTGGCGCGTTTTTTCAGTTCCGCCGCGCTGAGCTTGACGTTGACCTCGCGCTTTTCGGCATCGATGGTGATTTCGTCACCGTTTTTCAGCAATGCGATCGGACCGCCGACCGCGGCCTCCGGAGTGACGTGGCCGACCACGAAGCCGTGCGAACCGCCGGAAAAACGGCCGTCGGTCAGGAAGGCGACATCCTTGCCGAGACCCTTGCCCATGATCGCCGCGGTCGGTGACAGCATTTCGCGCATCCCCGGACCGCCCCGGGGGCCCTCGTAGCGGACCACGATCACGTCGCCTTTTTTTACCGTGCCGTCGAGAATCTTTTTCAGCGCCTGTTCCTCGGAGGCGAAGATGCGCGCCTTGCCGGTGAAGCTCAGGCCTTCCTTGCCGGAGATCTTGGCTACCGAGCCCTCGGGAGCCAGGTTGCCGTAGAGGATTACCAGGTGGCTGTCTTTCTTGATCGGGTTGTTGAGCGCGTGCACGATATCCTGGCTGTCGGGGTAGGGTTTGACCCCGGCGAGATTCTGTTTCAGCGTGCGGCCGGTTACCGTCAGGCAATCGCCGTGCAGCAGGCCGGCATCGAGCAGCATTTTCATCAGCGGCTGGATGCCGCCGATCTCGATGAGTTCGGACATCATCGCCTTGCCGCTGGGGCGCAGGTCGGCGAGCACCGGTACGCGCTTGCCGATGCGGGTGAAATCGTCGAGCTTGAGGTTGACGCCGATCGACGAGGCCATCGCCAGCAGGTGGAGGACCGCGTTGGTCGAGCCGCCCAGCGCGATGACCACGGTGATCGCGTTTTCGAACGCCTTCCTGGTCATGATATCGCTGGGTCGAATATTGTTGCGCAGCAGGTACATCGCGGCGCGACCGGCCTCGATACAGTCCTGCGTCTTGTCGCGGGAAATCGCCGCCTGCGCGGAACTGTTCGGCAGGCTCATGCCCATCGCCTCGATCGCCGAGGCCATGGTGTTGGCGGTATACATGCCGCCGCAGGAGCCGGGGCCGGGAATCGCGGTGCACTCGATTTCCTTGAGCTCTTTCTTGCTGATCTTGTGCTGCGCCTGCGCGCCGACCGCCTCGAATACCGATACCACGTCGGTTGGCCTGTTGTTGTGACAGCCCGGCATGATGGTACCGCCGTAGACGAATACCGACGGGCGGTTGAGTCGCGCCATGCCGATCAGGCAGGCCGGCATGTTCTTGTCGCAGCCGCCGATCGTGACCAGCGCGTCGAAACCCTGGCAGGCGGTCACGGCCTCGATCGAATCGGCGATCACCTCGCGGGATACCAGCGAATATTTCATCCCCTCGGTACCCATCGAAATACCGTCCGAGATAGTGATGGTGTTGAAAATCACGGCCTTGGCGTTGGCCAGTTCGGCGCCCTCGGCGGCCTTATCGGCGAGTTTGTCGATGTGCATGTTGCAGGGGGTAACCATGCTCCAGGTCGAGGCGATACCGATCTGCGGTTTCTTGAAATCGGCGTCGTCGAAACCCACCGCCCGCAGCATCGATCTGCTCGGCGCGCGTTCGACGCCGTCGACGACCAGGGACGAGTAGCGGCGGATACCGGGTTTGCGGGACGCTGATTTTTTCGAAGCTGCTTTTTTAGTGGCCATGAGTGTCTGTTTCTAATGCTCGCGGAAGACGCCACAGGTTAGGCAAAGGCGGTTTCCGATGCAAGCGAATAAATCCCCCCGCTGCGCCCAAATAATCGATTTCTTGCCTATACTTGATTCATTGCGGATCTGAAACGATTCCCCCGATGATCGATGCGATTTTAATTGCCGTAGCGGCCGCGCTATCCAGCGCGGTAATAACCTGGTTCTGGCTCAGGGGCTATGCCGTGCAGCGCGCGCGCAGGATGCAGGAACAACGCAAGGATCGCCTGCACGGATTGATCGAAGCCACGGTCGGCACCACCGGCGAAACCTACTTCTATGCGCTGGTCAGGGAACTCTCCGAATTCATGTCCATCGACGCGGTATTTCTCGCCGTTTGCGTCGACGAAGAAATGCAGGATTACCAGACGCTCGCCTACTGGTGCGACGGCGGTTACATCATGAACCATCCCTTGTCCCTCAGGCACAGCCCCTGCGGCGACAACGGCAGCTTCTGGTACATGGAAAATTCGATCAGCGAGGTATTCCCGGATGCCGTCCCCCTGCAGGCGCGCTTCCGCGCCTCGGGATTCTTCGCGGTACAGCTGCAGGATTCGTCGGGCCGGTCGATCGGCATCCTCTGCGGCATGAACCGCGAATCACTGCATCCGCAAAAAAGCGACATTCACGTCATCAAGCTGTTCGCCGCGCGCGCCGGCGCCGAACTCGAGCGCAAGCTGGCGCTCGGCGAGACCCTGATGGAAAAGGAGCGCGCGCAGATCACCCTGCATTCGATCGGCGACGGCGTGATCACTACCGACAGCACGGGTTGTATCGATTACATGAACCCGGCGGCCGAGGTACTGACCGGCTGGCGTTATCACCAGGCCATGGGGCTGTCGCTGAATTCGGTGGTGCATCTCGAGGAAGAGCAGACCGGCATCGTGATCGCGGACCCGGCGCAGCGCTGCCTGGCTGAAAAGCGCATCATTTCGCCGAAGCAGGATAACGTGCTGATATCACGCAACGGCGGGCGCTGCTCGATTCAGGGTACCGCGGCGCCGATGTTCGACGCGCAGAGCAATGTCATCGGCGCGGTGCTGGTATTCAAGGACGTATCCGATTCCCGCCGCATGCAGAAAATGATGGTGCATCAGGCCACCCACGACCCGCTGACAGGGGTGTTCAACCGCTCCGAGTTCGAAGTGCGGCTGGAGAAGGCCCTGCAGTCGGCAAAGGATTTCGAGAATACGCACGCGATGCTGTTTCTCGATCTCGACCAGTTCAAGATCGTCAACGATACCGCGGGCCACGTCGCCGGCGACGAGCTGCTGAAACAGATTTCCGCGCTATTGGCCGGCCAGCTGCGCGCCCGCGACGCGCTCGGGCGGCTCGGCGGCGACGAGTTCAGCGTGCTGCTGGAAAATTGCCCGCTGCCCAAGGCGCGCAAGGTCGCCGAGATGCTGATCGACGCGATCCGCGAGTACCATTTCGTCTGGGAGCAGAAAAGCTACCAGATCGGGGTCAGTATCGGGATCGTCGCGATCACCTCGGAATCGGCCAATCGCAAACAGCTCATGGAAGACGCCGACCAGGCTTGCTATATCGCCAAGGACCTCGGCCGCGGCCGGGCCTATGTGCATACCGACACCGATTCCGATACGGGCGGTCGGCAGGTCGAGAAGATGCAGCGCAAGGATATCAGCGAAGCGCTCGCCGCCGAACGCTTTGTGCTCATGTATCAGCCGATCCTGGCGCTGGACGACGAGCAAACCCGCATGCACAACCGCGCCGAATTGCTGCTGCGGATGCTCGACGAAGACGGTAATCTGATTACCCCCGGCGCTTTTTTACCCGCCGCCGCGCGTTTCGGCCTGATGCCGCAAATCGATCGCTGGGTCATCGAAAGGGTATTCCGCTTCTATCCGCACGTATTCATGCAGAATCCCGACCTGGTGCTCAACCTGAACCTGTCGGCGCCGTCGATCGCCGACGATTCGCTCGCCGATTACCTGCTGCAAATGTTCGAGACCACGGTGATCCGGCCGCAACAGATCTGTTTCGAAATCGCCGAAACCGCGTTCAGTCATAATCTCGCCAATGCCGGCCGCCTGATCACGCGCCTGCAGGCCGCGGGTTGCAGTTTCGCGCTCGACGACTTCGGCAGCGGCCTGGCCAGTTTCGCCGCGCTCAAGGACCTGCACATCGATTTCGTCAAGATCGACGGTAACCTGGTGCGCGATATCTGCAGCGATGCGGTCGACTGCACGATGGTCGAATCGATCAATTCGATGGCACAGCTGCTCGACATCAGGACCATTGCCGAAAGCGTCGACGGCGAGGCCGAACTCGAAAAGCTGAAAGCCATCGGCATCGATTACGCGCAGGGGTATTACCTCGGGGAACTGGTGCGGATCGACGATATCGGTACCCTGGCTCCCGAGAGCCGGTTGATCGAAAACCAGATCGACTGACGCCTTCGGCAGGCCGCGGACGCCGGTTTCGCGCCGTCTCCTGTCAAATTCCGACCTTTTCCGAACGCCGCTCGAGGATGAGCGTATCCCGCCAGCGTCCGTCGCGCTGCGCGATCCGCTCGCGAATCCCGACCTTGCGGAAGCCGTGCGCGAGGTGCAATTTAACCGTCGCCAGGTTTTCCGGGAATACGGACGAGTAAAGCGTCCAGATACCCTGGCGTTCCGATGCCTCGACCAGCGCCGCCATCAACTCGCTGCCGATACCCCGGCCGAAGTAATCGCGCGCCACGTAGATGCTGACCTCGGCGACCCCGCGATAGCAGGCGCGCGCCGACACCGGCGCCAGTGCCGCCCAGCCGCGCACCTCGCCCGATTCTTCCCAGACCAGGCGACAAAACGGATGGTATTTGGCCTGCCACCCGGACCAGTCCGGCGGTTCGGTCTCGAAAGACGCCTCGCCGGTATCGAGGCCCTGGCGATAGATCTCGAGTACCGGTCCGGCATCATTGTTGTGCAACTCGCGGATCATCAAGCGGCTTTATACCCCCTGCGATGGCCGCTGGACAACAGATATCTTTTATAGGATCACCGAATCGTGCAAATGATCAATATCTTGGCTGGAAGCCAAGGTTATGTTACTTTCCTGACACGGAGGCTTCTTTATAACTCCCTAATCTGTTGGCCGTTCAGAAAATAAGGGTGGCAAACCCAACGAGCGGACCGACGCTTTATTAAAGAAATAACAATTGGAGAGAGTGACCAATGAAACTAATCAAAATGCTGGCAGTATCTGCAGCCGTCATCCTGACCGCAACCTCGGGAGTGGCTAATGCAGGTACGCTTCAGGACGTAAAGGCCCGAGGCGAGCTGAACTGCATCGTGACCACCGGTGTTGCCGGTTTCGCGGCGCCCAACGACCAGGGCCGCTGGGAAGGCTTTGACGTCGATTTCTGTCGTGCCACCGCGGCAGCCGTACTCGGCAGCCCCGACAAGGTCAAGTTCGTGCCGACTACCGGTAAAACCCGCTTCACCGCCCTGAACGCTGGCGAGGGCGACCTGCTGTATCGTAATACCACGATCACCATGAGCCGCGACGCGGATCTGAAGCTGACCTTCCTCGGCGTCAATTACTACGATGGCCAGGGCTTCATGGTACCGAAGGCACTGGGCGTTACTTCGGCCAAGCAACTCGACGGCGCCTCGGTCTGCATCCAGACCGGTACCACCACCGAGCTCAACCTGGCGGATTACTTCCGCGCCAACAACATGAGCTACGAGCCGGTTACCATCGAGACCAACGAAGAAGGACAGACCAACTACCTCGCCGGACGCTGCGACGTGTACACCACTGACGCGTCGGGCCTCGCCGCCACGCGTAGTACCTTCGAAAATCCGAGGGCGCATATTATCCTGCCGGAAATTATTTCCAAGGAACCGCTCGGACCAGCGGTACGCCAGGGCGACGACGAATGGGCAGATACCTGCCGTTGGGTACTGAACATGCTGATCGAAGCCGAGGAGTACGGAATTACCTCGGGGAACGTCAAGCAGCTCGCGGCCAAGGCCGGCAACAACCCGGCAATCAACCGCATCGTCGGCACCGAGGGCAGCTACGGCGAAATGATCGGTCTGGACAAGGACTGGGCGGTACGCGCACTTACCGCGGTAGGCAACTACGGCGAAATCTTCGAGCGTAATATCGGCGTCAACACGCCGCTGGGACTCGAGCGCGGCCTCAACCAGCAATGGACCAAGGGTGGCATTCTTTACGCACCGCCCCTGCGTTAATACTGTTGTATAAACCGGACCGGCGGCCGAACTGGCCGCCGGATCCGGCCATAACCGGGCAACCGGATGATCGAAAAATAATATATTCAGAGGGGCGGCGATCATGGAAGCAACGACTCACCAATCGGTAGGCAACCGGCAACCGCTATGGTATCGCGTCCTTTATGACAAGGAGACGCGCTCCATCGGGATCCAGGTACTGACGATCTCGCTGCTGTTCGCATTCTTCTTTTACATCATTCACAACGCGATGGTTAACCTCGAAGCCATCGGCAAGGGTTACAGTTTCGATTTTCTCTGGGAACCCTCCAACTACGATATAAGCCAGCACCTGATCGATTACAGCTCGCGAAGCCCGCATTGGAGAGCGGCGATCGTCGGTATTCTGAACACGCTGCTGGTGGCGGTAACCGGAATCATCATCGCCACCGTGGTCGGCTTCGTCCTCGGCGTGTTGCGCCTGTCGAGCAACTGGCTCATCAACCGCGTGGTTTACGTTTACATCGAGTACGTCCGCAACGTACCGGTGCTGCTGCACATCCTGCTGGTACACGGAGTTATCGTCAATACGCTGCCGGTACCGAAGAACGCGATGATGGCGTTCGAAGGCACGCTGTTCCTGACGAATCGCGGCTTTTATACCCCGAAGCCCCTGTTCGAACCCGGTATGTGGGCAGTCTTGATCGCCTTCATCGTCGGTATCGGCTTTACCATCTGGTTCAAAAAATATGCCAAGAAAGTCCAGGACGCGACGGGTAAAATCTATCCCGTGTTCATGATCGGCCTCGGCGCGACCGTCGGCCTGCCGATCATCGTTTTCCTGCTGGCCGGTATTCCGTTGCACTGGGATTTCCCCGAACTCAAGGGTTTCAACTTCAAGGGCGGCCTGGTACTGCGGCCCGAGTTCGTCGCCCTGACCCTGGCGCTGTCGCTATACACCGCGGCCTTTATCGCGGAAATCGTGCGTGCAGGCATCCAGGCCATCAGCCACGGCCAGACCGAGGCGGCCCACGCGCTCGGCATCAAGCCGAACCGTACCATGCAGCTGGTGATCATTCCCCAGGCCCTGCGCGTCATCATTCCGCCGCTGTCGAGCCAGTACCTGAACCTGACCAAGAACTCGTCGCTGGCGATAGCCATCGGCTACATGGATATCGTGGCCACCATCGGCGGGATTTCGTTGAACCAGACGGGACGCGAAATGGAATGCATGACTATCGTCCTGCTGCTGTACCTGTTCTTCTCGCTTTGCATATCCGGGTTCATGAACTGGTACAACAAGCGCATGAAACTGGTGGAGCGATAAGATGAGCGAACAAACCTACGAGCCGGGCAAGCACCCGGATCTGCCGCCGCCGACGAGCATGGTCGGCGCCATCGGCTGGATACGCGAGAACCTGCTGGGGTCGACCACCAATATCGTCATCACGATCGTGACGATTTATTTCCTTTACACGATTCTTCCCCCGATGATCAGCTGGCTGTTCATCAATGCCGTGTTCGAAGGCGCGTCGCGCGACGAATGCCGCGCGGTGATGGCGGAAGCCGGCGCCAATGGGGCCTGCTGGGCGTTTATCGGCCAGCGATTCCAGTTGTTCGTCTACGGCTTTTATCCGGAACCCGAGCGCTGGCGCGTCAACCTGTCGTTTATCCTGATGTTGGCGGCGCTGATACCGATCTTGTTCGACAATGTACCCTACAGAAAATGGGGACTCAGGTTTTCGATGGTCGCGCCGGTCGTCATCTGCTGGCTGCTGATCGGCGGTCTCGGCCTCGAGCCGGTGCCGACCGACAAGTTCGGCGGCTTCATGCTGACCCTGACCATCGGCGTGACCGGCATCGTCGGCTCGCTGCCGATCGGTATCGTACTCGCACTCGGGCGCCAGTCGCATCTGCCCGCGGTACGCCTGGTGTGCGTCGCGTTCATCGAGTTCATTCGCGGCGTGCCGCTGATCACGCTGCTGTTCGTAGCCTCGACGATGTTGAACTACTTCCTGCCACCGGGGACATCTTTCGACCTGTTGCTGCGCGTATTGATCATGGTGACGCTATTCGCGTCGGCCTATATCGCCGAGGTCGTGCGCGGGGGACTGCAGGCGCTGCCCAAGGGGCAGACCGAGGCCGCCGACGCGATGGGACTGAAATACTGGCAGTCGATGCGCCTCATCATTCTGCCGCAGGCACTGAAAATTTCGATACCGGGCATCGTCAACACCTTCATCGGTCTTTACAAGGATACGACGCTGGTCATCATCATCGGCCTGCTCGACCCGCTCGGTGTCGGCCGCGCGTCGCTCGCCGACACCAAGTGGCAGGGACTGTCGACCGAAGTCTACGTTTTCGTTGCCCTGTTTTTCTTCATATCCTGTATTTCGATGGCGCGCTATTCGTTGTACCTCGAAAACAAACTCCATACCGGTCATAAAAGGTAATCAATATGAGCACGACAGAAGCCGAAATGAGCACCCAGGACTCCCCAGCCGCCGAACTCAAGATATCCGACGAGGTCACGATCCAGATCAAGAACATGCATAAGTGGTACGGTTCGTTCCACGTGCTCAAGAATATCAATCTCGAAGTGAACCGCGGCGAGCGCATCGTCATCTGCGGTCCTTCGGGCTCCGGCAAGTCGACGATGATTCGCTGCATAAACCGCCTCGAGGAACATCAGCAGGGACAGATCATCGTCGATAACGTCGAGCTGACCAACGATTTGAAAAATATCGACGCGATACGCCGCGAGGTCGGCATGGTGTTCCAGCACTTCAACCTGTTCCCGCACCTGACCGTGCTGGAGAACTGCACCCTGGCGCCGATCTGGGTCAAGCAGGTACCGAAGAAGGAGGCCGAGGAAACCGCGATGAAATACCTGCGGCGGGTAAAAATTCCCGAGCAGGCCGGAAAGTATCCCGGACAGCTGTCGGGCGGCCAGCAACAGCGTGTTGCGATCGCACGCTCGCTGTGCATGAACCCGCGGATCATGCTGTTCGACGAGCCGACCTCGGCGCTGGATCCGGAGATGATCAAGGAAGTGCTCGACGTCATGATCGAACTGGCGAAGGAAGGCATGACCATGCTGTGCGTGACCCACGAGATGGGGTTCGCCAAGACCGTGGCCAACCGGGTTATCTTCATGGACGGCGGCGAAATCATCGAGGAAAACGAACCGCACGAATTCTTCGACAATCCGCAGCACGAACGTACCCAGCTGTTCCTGAGCCAGATCCTCGAACACTAGCTATTGCGATCGATCTGACGGGATGCCGGCCGGCGAGGCCCGCGCTAGTCGGCGGTGCCGAGCAGGCTTTTCAGGTCGGCGAAAGCGTCGAGCCCGCGCTGGTGCTTTTCTTCCTCGCTGAGTTTGCTCGCGGTATGTTCCGCACCTTCGAGATCTTCTTCCGGCAGTTCGTAGAGAAATCGGCTCGGTTCGCACTGCAGGCGTTCGCCGAATTTTTGCCGCGATTTGGCATAGCTTAAGGAAAGGCTGCGCGCGGCGCGCGTGATTCCGACATAGGCCAGCCGGCGCTCTTCCTCGATGCCCTCGTCGTCCTGGCACTGATGGTGAGGCAGGCTGTCTTCCTCGAAGCCGACCAGGTAGACATTGTCGAACTCGAGTCCCTTGGCGGCATGTATCGTCATCAGCTGCACCGCGTCCTGCTGATCCCGGTCGGTATCGTTTTCGAGAATCGACATCAGCGACAGGTGCGACAGGACCCCGGCCAGTGACGGGTCTTCGCGGTCTTTCTGCAGATTGCCAATCCAGCTGACCAGTTCGTCGACGTTTTCGAGCGCCGCTTCGGCCTGCTTCTTCGACGCGCTGGTCTGTTCCAGCCAGTCTGCATAGTCGAGGCGGGCGACCAGTTCGCGGCACAGCGACATCGCGTCTTCGTCTCCGGCGGCGCGGCGCATCTCGTCGATCAGATCGGCGAAGCCATGCAGGCGGACGCGGGCGCGGTGGCCGAGTGATTCCAGCAATCCGAGCTCACGTATCGCCGCGTCGAGACTGCGCTGGCGCCTGGCCGCGTAGTCGGCAACGGCCCTGATCGTCGTGGTACCGATCTCGCGGCGCGGCACGTTGATGATGCGCAGCAACGCGGCGTCGTCGGCGGGATTGTTAAGCAGGCGCAGATAG
>JASFKL010000050.1:0-16139 GCA_050118655.1 Gammaproteobacteria bacterium
CGAAGTCGGGAGTGTTCGCGGTGCGCCAGGGGCAGCCGCTGGCGCGCAACCTGCACCGCCGCCTGCGCGGCCGGCCGCCGCGTCCGTTTACGCCGCAGCGGCAGTTTCTGTCGCTGATATCCACCGGCGACCGTTACGCGGTCGCCAGCCGCGGTCGCTGGACCCTGCAGGGCAAGTGGTGCTGGTGGCTGAAGGACAGGATCGACCGCAGGTTCATCAGGCGCTTTACCGAGCTGCCCGCGATGCAGCAAGAAGACGACGGCGGTCGCGAACTCGCGCCGATGCGCTGCGGCGGCTGCGGATCCAAGCTCGGCAGCGAGATTCTCGAACGCGTGCTCGAACGCGTCAGGCGGCGCTACGGCATGGAGCGGGATTCGGGAACCGCCCATGCCGACGATGCCGCGTTGCTGCATGTGCCGGAGGGCATGGATCTGGTGCAATCGATCGATCACTTCCGCAGCTTCGTCGACGATCCCTGGCTGTTCGGCCGTATCGCCGCCAACCATGCGCTCGGCGATCTCTACGCGATGGGGGTCGAGGCGCATAGCGCGCTGGTGGTGGCCAATGTCGTCATCGGCAGCGAGATCAAGCAGGAACAGGACCTTTACCAGCTCGTCTCCGGAGTCGCCGAGTCCCTGCACCGCGACGGCGTGCTGCTCGCCGGCGGGCATAGCGGGGAAGCCGAGCAGATGAGTTGCGGACTCAGCGTCAACGGCTTCGCCCGGCCAGGCGAGCCGTTGTTGAAGTCGGGAATGCGGCCGGGCCAGGCGCTGATTCTGACCAGGCCGCTCGGCAGCGGTGTGCTGTTCGCGGCGGAAATGCGCGGCCAGGCGCGCGGCGAATGGATCGACGCCGCGCTCGCGCAGATGCTGCAGTCGAACCGCGACGCGGCGCGCTGCCTGCGGCGGTTCGGCGCCAGCGCCTGTACCGATGTAACCGGATTCGGGCTCGCCGGGCATTTGCACGAAATGGCGCGGGCCTCGGCTTGCGGGGTCGAGCTCGTGCTCGGCCGGCTACCGCTCTACGCCGGTGCGGCCGAGCTTGCGCGAGCCGGCATCCAGAGTTCGCTGCTGCCGCAGAATATCCGTATTCGGCACGATATCGAGGACCGGGGTGAATTCTATCGCGACGCGGCTTATCCGCTGATCTTCGACCCGCAAACCGCCGGCGGTCTGCTGGCGAGCGTCGACGAAGAGCGTGCCCGGGAATGCGTCGAGGCGCTGGCTCGGCTCGGTTACGAGAACACGTGCATCGTCGGCCGGGTAACCTCGCGGCGCGCCGAAGCGCAAACCATCAGCCTGGCTGCTTCCTGAGTTCCGCCAAGCCGGATTCGCGAATCACCTGCGCGCAGGCGGCCTCGCCGTGCGGCACCATCAGGTGAGCGCCGGCGCAACCCTCGATAGCGGTGAACTCGTGCAGCAGCTCCGCGCAAATCGCTCGACCCTCGGCCTTCTGGTCGGCGGCGCCCTCGAGGCGCGCGATGATCTCGTCGGGAACGTGAACGCCGAATAGATGTTCGTTCATCCAGCGCGCCGACCTGGCCGAGGCCAGCGGTCCGATGCCGATCAGGAAATAAGCCTGCTCGGTGAAACCGCCGTCGACCAGCCCGCGGCAATAACGCCGCACTTTTTCCGGCTCGAAGCAGTACTGGGTCTGGAAAAACTGGGCGCCGTTGTCGATCTTGGCCTGCAGGCGCGCGGCCGGCCAGTTTTCGCCCGGCTCGGCAGGCATTTCCGCGGCGCCCAGAAACAATCTAGGCGCGGGGTCGATTTCGCGTCCCGAGGGAAAACGTCCCTGGTCGCGCATGTCGCGCATCTGGCGCATCAGTTCGCCGCTGTCGATTTCGAATACTTCCGCGGCTTCGGGCTGATCGCCGGCTTTCATCCTGTCGCCCGTCAGACAGAGAAAATTGTGGATGCCGAGCGCGGATGCGCCGACCACGTCACCCTGCAGGGCCAGGCGATTGCGGTCGCGCGTGGTCATTTGCAGCACCGGCTCGATGCCCTCGCGGGCCATCAACGTGGCCGCCGCGAATGCCGACATGTGCACGCGCGCGCTGGCGCCGTCGGTGACGTTGACCGCGTCGGCGAGGCCGCGAAGACAGTCGACGCGATCGATTACCGCCTCGGCCGAGGCAGAATCGGGCGGCGAGGTTTCGGCGGTGATCGCGAAATGGCCGGCGGCCAGAACCCGCGCCAGATTACTCGGTGCCGAATCTTTCATGCCCCGGCCCCGGGTTTCTCCGGCACATCGCGGCCGGGCACGGGCGCGACCTGTTTCAGCGCATCCGCGATCAAGAACGCCAGTTCAAGCACCTGGTCGGCGTTTAGCCGCGGGTCGCAACTGGTCAGGTAGCGGGTCGACAGGTCGCTCTCCGAGATTCGATAGGCGCCGCCGGTGCATTCGGTGACATGCTCGCCGGTCATCTCGAGATGGATGCCTCCCGGGTAACTGCCTTCGGCATGATGCACGGCGAAGAAACGCTGCAATTCGAGCAGGATGTCGTCGAACTGGCGGGTTTTGTAGCCGGTGCTGGACTCGACCGTGTTGCCGTGCATCGGGTCGGACGACCAGATCAGCCTGCAACCCTCGCGCTGTACCGCGCGGATCAGCCCGGGCAACACCTCGGCGATACGCCCGGCTCCCATGCGCGTGATCAGGGTCAATCGCCCGGGTTCGTTGGCGGGGTTCAACGCCTCGATCAGGCGCAGCAGTTCGTCGCTGCCCGTGGAGGGGCCGATCTTGACGCCGATCGGGTTGTCGATGTGTTTACAGAACTCGACGTGCGCATGGTCGACCTTGCGCGTTCGCTCGCCGATCCAGACGAAGTGTGCCGAGCAGTCGTAGCGGTTGCCGGTGAACGAATCGATCCGCGTCAGGGCTTCCTCGTAATTCAGCAACAGCGCCTCGTGCGAGGTGAACAACCGGGTTTCGCGGATCGACGGCGTGGTTTCCGAGGTGATACCGCAAACCTCCATGAATTCGAGCGCGTCCTCGATGCGCTCGGCGAGTTCGAGATAGCGTTCCCTGGCCGGGCTCGCGGCGACGAAACTCAGGTTCCAGCGATGTACCTGGTGCAGGTCGGCCAGTCCGCCCTGCGCGTAGGCGCGCAACAGATTCAGCGTCGAGGCGCTCTGGTGATAAGCCTGCAGCATGCGTTCGGGGTCGGCGACCCGGGCTTTTGCGCTGGGTTCGGCCGAGTTAATGATATCGCCGCGGAAACTGGGCAGGGATACGCCGTCGATTATCTCGCATGCGGACGAACGCGGCTTGGCGAACTGGCCCGCGGTACGCGCTATCTTGGTAACCGGTCGCCGGCCCGCGAAGGTCAGTACCACGGCCATCTGCAACAGCACGCGAAAGGTGTCGTGGATCTTGTCGGCGTTGAATTCGGCAAAGGACTCGGCGCAATCGCCGCCCTGCAGCAGAAATCCTCGGCCCGCAGCCACCGCGGCCAGGTTTTGCCCGAGGTCGCGAATCTCTTGCGCGAAGACCAGCGGCGGCAGCGCGCGCAGTCGCCGCTCGACATCCTCGAGCCGCGCGGGATCGGGATATTCGGGTTGCTGCTCGATCGGGAAGTCGCGCCAGCTGCGGGGCGATGTGGTTTGCGGATTTTCGGGGTCTTTGGGCATTCGATAACACGGCCTGCATAAACGCAAGAAAATGCCTGAAATTGGCGCGAAACTCCAGTAAAAACAGCCAATTCGGTCGGCCGCGCGCCGACAGGCGCCGAATTGCGGCCAAAAATTGCGAATCCGCGCCAAGCTGGTTAAGATTCGCGTCACTACCGGCGTTTATTGACGCCGGCGAGGGGGTTGCCGCCGTTGGCGAACGACCAACCTGGAGAAAAAAAATAAACTCAACAACCATTTGATGGAGAGCGAGATGATGAAAAAATTTATCCTGACGGTTGCGCTAATCGCAACCTCGACGGCCCTACAGGCAGCCGACACCGTGAAAATCGGCATGCTGCAGGGCTTTACCGGACCGACCGAATCGCTGGTAGCACCGATGGCGCTCGGCGGCGAGCTGGCGATCAAGGAAGTGTCCGACAGCGGACAGTTTCTCGGCGGCACCAAGGTCGTCTCGGTGCGCGGTGACAGCACCTGCATCGATGCGGCGGCCGCGACCGCGGCGGCTACGCGGCTGATTACCTCCGACGGCGTTGCCGCGATCAACGGCGCCACCTGTTCGGGTGCGACCACGGCGGTATTGAATAATGTCGCCGTCCCCAACGGTATCGTCATGATATCGCCCTCTGCAACCTCGCCGGCGCTGTCCACGATCGAGGACAACGGCCTGTTTTTCCGTACCGCGCCGTCCGACGCGCGTCAGGGCCAGGTACTCGCCGACGTGATCAGGTCGCGCGGTTACAGCACGGTCGCCGTCACCTACACCAACAACGATTACGGCAAGGGTCTCGCCGACAGCTTCAAGGACGCCTTCGTGGCCGCGGGCGGCAAGGTGACTATCGTCGCAGCCCACGAGGACGGCAAGGGCGATTACTCGGCCGAGGTCGGCGCGCTGTCGGCCGGCGGCGGCGAATTGCTGGTCGTGGCCGGTTACCTCGACCAGGGCGGCAAGGGCATCATCCGCGCCGCGCTCGACACCGGCGCCTTCGACAAGTTCGTATTGCCCGACGGCATGGTCGGCGATTCGCTGGCCGAAGCATTCGGCACCTCGATCGAGGGTTCCTTCGGCACGGTGCCCGGCACCGACAGCCCCGGCGCCAAGATGATGGGCGAGATTTCCAAGGGCAAGGGCTTCAACGGCACCGATCCGTACGTGCCCGAGTGTTACGACGCCTCGGCGCTGATTCTGCTGGCGATGCAATCCGCCGGTTCTTCCAACAGCGCCGATTTCAAGAGCCACGTAATGCGCGTTGCCAATGCGCCGGGCAAGAAAATCTACCCGGGTGAACTCGGCAAGGCACTGAAAATTCTCGCTGCTGGCGGGGAAATCGATTACGTCGGCGGTACTGCCGTCGAACTGGTCGGTTCGGGCGAATCCGCCGGTGCTTTCCGCGAAGTGGAAATCAAGGGTGGCAAGTTCACCACCGTCAAGTACCACTAGACCCGCCCGGAATGAGGAATACGGCCAGAACTTAGCGGTTCTGGCCGATTTTTTTGGGGCATGATCTCAGTCATCGACCTGCACATGCATTTCGGAGGTATCCGTGCCGTCGACGGAACCTCGTTGGAAATCGAAAAGGGCTCGATTACCGGCCTGATCGGACCCAACGGTGCCGGCAAGACCACGTTGTTCAACGTCATCGCGGGTGCCTACAAACCGACTTCCGGCAAGGTATACCTCGACGGCGAGGACGTTACCGGCCTGCCGGCCCACGAGATGTTCGCCAAGGGTATGCTGCGCACCTTCCAGATCGCGCACGAGTTCTCCAGCCTGACGGTGCTCGAAAACCTGATGGTGGTGCCGGGTAACCAGCCCGGCGAACGCCTGCGCGACGCCTGGTTCCGTCCCGGCGAGGTACGAGAGCACGAAGACAAGGTTCGCGAACGCGCCCGCGAAGTGATCGAATTCCTCGAAATTTCCCACCTCGAAAACGAACTCGCCGGCAACCTCTCGGGCGGGCAGAAAAAATTGCTGGAACTCGGCAGGACGATGATGGTGGATGCCAAGATCGTATTTCTCGACGAGGTCGGGGCCGGGGTCAACCGTACTCTGCTGAAGACCATCGGCAGTTCGATCGAGCGATTGAACCGCGAGCGGGGTTACACCTTTTGCATGATCGAGCACGACATGGATTTCATCGCCCGGCTTTGCGATCCGGTGATCGTCATGGCCGAGGGCAAGCTGCTGACCCAGGGCAGCGTCGAGGAAATCAAGTCCAACGAGGAAGTCATCGAAGCTTATCTCGGCACCGGGCGCAAACAGAAATCACGCGCGGAGCAGGGCTGATCATGGCGTTTCTGTCCGCAACGCACATGACCGGAGGCTACGGCGGCCCCGATATCATCCAGGATTGCAGTATTACCGTTGAGCAGGGCGAAATCGCGGTCGTCGTCGGTCCCAACGGCGCCGGCAAGTCGACCGCGATGAAGGCCGTTTTCGGCATGCTCCAGTTGCGTTCCGGCGCGGTGGAGCTCGACGGCCGCGACATCACCGGCATGGCGCCCCAGGAGCGGGTTCGCATCGGCATGGGTTTCGTGCCGCAGAACCGCAACGTCTTCGTCTCGTTGACGGTGCAGGAAAACCTCGAGATGGGAGCTTTCATCTGCGATTACGATATCAGCGAAAACCTCGAACAGGTCTACGATCTGTTCCCGGTACTCAAGGAAAAACGCGACCAGCCGGCCGGCGAACTGTCGGGCGGCCAGCGCCAGCAGGTCGCGGTCGGCCGCGCGCTGATGACGCGCCCGCGGTTGCTGATGCTCGACGAACCCACCGCCGGGGTGTCGCCGATCGTGATGGACGACCTGTTCGATCGCATCCTCGAAATCGCGAGCACCGGGATCGCCATCCTGATGGTCGAGCAGAACGCGCGCCACGCGCTGGAAATCGCCGATCACGGTTTCGTGCTGGTGCAGGGCAGCAATCGCTTCACCGATACCGGACAGAACCTGCTCGCCGACCCCGAAGTTCGACGCTCTTTTCTGGGTGGATAGCCGATGACCGATTTCCTCAACGCGATCGTGCTGCTGACCAACTTCGTCATCGTGCCGGCCGCGGCCTACGGTGCCCAGCTGGCACTCGGCGCGCTCGGGGTCACGCTGATTTTCGGTATTCTGCGCTTCGCCAACTTCGCGCACGGCGAACTCATGTCTTTCGGCGCCATGGTCACGATCCTGGTCACCTGGATGCTGCAATCGGCGGGTATCGGCATCGCGCCTTTGCCTACCGCCCTGCTGGCGCTGCCCGTCGGTATCGCGGTCAGCGCGGTGATGGCGCTGGCCACCGATCGCATGGTTTATCGCTTCTACCGGATCAGGCGCTCGGACCCGATTATCATGGCGATCGTTTCTGTGGGCGTGATGTTCGTGATGGCCGGCCTGATTCGCTTCATCATCGGTCCTAACGATCAAACCTTCGCCGACGGCACGAGATTCCTGATTACCGCGGGAGAATTCAAACGCGCGACCGGGCTCGGCGAGGGGCTGGCGATCAAGTTCAGCCAGGTTCTGACCCTGGTAATCGCGATCCTGGTGGTCGCCGCACTGTTCTGGTTTTTGCAGAAAACCCGTGCCGGCAAGGCGATGCGCGCCTACTCGGATAACGAGGATCTGGCGCTGTTGTCCGGCATCAACCCGGACCGCGTGGTGATGATCGCCTGGGTGATTACCGCGGCGTTGGCGACCATCGGCGGCGTACTCTACGGACTCGACAAGAGTTACAAACCTTTCATTTTCATGCAGTTGCTGCTGCCGGTGTTCGCGTCGGCTATCGTCGGCGGTATCGGCCAGCCCGTGGGTGCGATCCTGGGCGGATTCGTGGTCGCGTTTTCGGAAGTCACGATCACCTACGCCTATAAAAAGTTTATCACTTACCTGGTGCCGGAGAGCTGGGCCCCGGACGGGTTGATGCAATTGCTGTCGACCGACTACAAGTTCGCGGTCTCGTTCATCATCCTGGTCGCGGTGCTGTTGATTCGCCCGACCGGCATCATCAGGGGCAAGGTGATATGACCCGCCGCGGCTACCTGTATTTCGGCATCATGGCGCTGCTCCTGCTCGGGGTCGGATTCGGACAGAGCTGGAACGTGGCGCTGGGTATCTTCAACCTGTGCCTGATCTCGGCGATCATGTCGCTGGGCGTCAATATACAGTGGGGTTACGCCGGGCTCTTCAACGTCGGCATCATGGGCTTCGCCGCGCTCGGCGGGCTGACCGCGGTGCTGGTGTCCATGCCCCCGGTCGCCGAGGCCTGGGAAGCGGGCGGCAAGGGTATCGGGCTTGCGTTTCTGTGCCTGGTCGCGACGGTTGTCGCGGTGGTCGCGGTGCGCCGTTACGTGGCCGAACACTGGCGTTTCTGGGCGACGCTGATTACCCTGGTTGTCGGTTTCGCGCTGATTCGCAGCGTTTTCGATCCGGCCGTCGAGCGCATCGAATCGGTCAACCCGGCGCATACCGGTTACCTCGGCGGCATGGATTTGCCGATCGTATTGTCCTGGGCGCTGGGCGGACTGGTAGCCGCCGGCGCCGCCTGGCTGATCGGCAAGATCTCGCTCGGCCTGCGCGCCGATTACCTCGCGATCGCGACTCTCGGCATCTCGGAAATCATCATCGCCGCGGTCAAGTACGAGGAGTGGCTCTCCCGCGGAGTCAAGAATGTCACCGGCATGCCCCGGCCGGTGCCCTACGAGGTCGACCTGAGCGAAAGCGCCTGGTTCGTCCGCCTCGTCGACTGGCTCGGCGCCGACCTCGGCGATTCCGCCAGCGTGGCGGTCAAACTCTGCTATGCGCTGTTGTTTCTGGTGGTGCTGGTGATCGTGATGTGGTTCTCAGAGCGGGCGCTGCATTCGCCCTGGGGGCGGATGATGCGCGCGATTCGCGACAATCGCGACGCGGCCAGCGCGATGGGCAAGGACGTGACCTGGCGGCACCTGCAGGTGTTCGTGCTCGGTTGCGCGGTCTGCGGCATCGCCGGCGCGATGCTGACCACCCTCGACGGTCAGTTGACGCCAACCGGTTATATCCCGCTGCGCTTCACCTTCCTGATCTGGGTAATGGTGATCATCGGCGGCTCGGGTAACAACTGGGGCGCGGTACTCGGCGGCTTCGCGATCTGGTTCCTGTGGATCGAGGCCGAACCGCTCGGTAACTGGCTGATGCAGATGATCACCCTCGGCATGGAAGACGGCTACTGGCTCAAGGATCACCTGATCGCGAGCGCGGCCTATACCCGGCTGATCATGATGGGCGTGATCCTGTTGCTGGTGATGCGTTTTTATCCGCGCGGACTGATCCCGGAACGCTAGTTCGCGGCCCGGCCGGATCGGGTTCGGGCATGATACAGGTCAAGATTCGACCCGGGGTTACGAGTATCTTCGCTCCCGCAGGCGGAAAAATCATCGCCGGACCGTGTTATCCTGAGCGGAGGTTCCGCTGAAGCGCCTGCATCGATCCCTAATGAAGACCGATCCATTCGAAACCGAGATATCGCGCCGGGTCTGGCAATCCCGATACCGCCTGCAAGGCGAGGGGATGTCCGCCGAAGAGTCGATTACGGACAGCTGGCGACGGCTAGCCCGGACGCTGGCGGCCGGTCAACAGGGTGACGCCGGGGCCCGGGAAGAGCGATTTTTCTCGCTGTTGAGCGATTTTCGTTTTCTTCCCGGCGGCCGCATCCTCGCCGGCGCCGGCGCCGACCTCGATGTGACCCTGTTCAACTGCTTCGTCATGGGCACGATCGGCGATTCTCTCCAGGGAATCTGCGACGGCCTCGGCGAGGGTGCGCTGACCATGCAGCAGGGCGGCGGCGTGGGCTACGATTTCTCGACCCTGCGTCCGGCAGGTGCCGCGGCCCGGCGCGTCGGCAGCCTGGCCTCGGGGCCGGTATCTTTCATGCGCGTCTGGGACAGCATGTGCGCGACCCTGGTTTCCAGCGCCCAGCGGCGCGGCGCGATGATGGCGACCCTGCGCTGCGACCATCCCGATATCGAAAACTTCGTCGACGCCAAGCGGGATGCCAGCCAGCTGCGCAATTTCAATCTGTCGGTGCTGGTAAGCGACGATTTCATGCGCGCGCTCGACGAGGACGCGCCCTGGCAACTGGTCTTCCCGGCCGCTTCGCTGGGCGGCGCCGAGGCCAATTCCGGCCTGGAAGTGGTGCGGCGCTGCTGGTCGGGCAGCAACGAACCGGTTTCCTGCCTGGTGTTGAAAACCATATCGGCGCGGGAACTGTGGGAGCGCATCATGCGGGCCGCCTACGACTCCGCCGAGCCCGGTGTGCTGTTCGTCGACCGCATCAACCGGGAAAACAATCTCGGCTACCGCGAAACCATCAGCGCGACCAATCCCTGCGGCGAAATTCCGCTGCCGCCCTACGGCGCCTGCAACCTCGGGTCGATCAACCTGACGCGCTTCGTGAAGCGGCCGTTCGAGGCCGGCGCGAGTCTCGATTTCGAAGCCCTGGACGAGTCGGTGCGCATCGCGCTGCGCATGTTGAACCGGGTCATCGATGTGTCGCGCTTTCCGCTGCCCGCACAGGCCGAACAGGCGCGCGGTACTCGCCGGGTCGGGCTCGGCATCACCGGGCTCGCGGATGCGCTGATCATGCTCGGCCTGCATTATGCCGACGCCGCCGCGCGCGCACTGGCCGCCGAGGCGATGCGGCGGATTCGCGACAGCGCCTATCTCGAGTCGATCGCGCTGGCGCGAAGCAACGGTCCCTTTCCGTTTTTCGAACGCGATGCCTATCTAGGCTCGGCATTCGTCGAGCGGCTGCCGGAACCGATTCGCGGGCAAATATACGATTACGGGATTCGCAACAGCCACCTGACCGCGATCGCGCCCGCCGGCACCATCAGCCTGCTGGCGAACAATATTTCCAGTGGCATCGAGCCGGTTTTCGACTTCCGGTACCGGCGCCGCATTCGTGACGACGAGGGAAATTATTCCGAGCTGGAGACCGATGACTATGCCTGGCGTTTGTGGCAGCGTCTGCGGCCCGGAGAAGACTTGCCAGGCAGTTTCGTCAGCGCTCGCGAACTGCCGCCGCGAGCGCATCTGGAGATGCAGGCGGCGTTGCAGCCCTACGTCGACAGCGCGGTCTCGAAGACCATCAACGTGCCCGCTGATTTCGAGTTTTCCGCTTTCGAGGATATCTACCACGAGGCTTACCGGCTCGGTCTGAAGGGCTGCACGACGTTTCGGCCCAACGATATTACCGGCAGCGTGCTGAGCGAGCACGACAAGGGATTGCCGATCGAGGCCGAAACGGGATGCTGCAATCTCGAACGGGAAAACGGCTGAGGGCTAGCTGTCCTCGATCATCGGTACGAATGCCACCGCGAGCAGGCTGCGGATTTTCGCTTTGCCCTCGAGGTCGCGGGTGACGAGCATCAATTCCTGGTGGCTGGCCGGCATGCCGACGGGAATCACCATGCGGCCATCGGGGTCGAGTTGTTCGATCAGCCTCGGCGGCACGGAAGGCGCCGCGGCGGTCACCACGATAGCGTCGAACGGAGCTTGCTCGGGCCAGCCGAGGTTGCCGTCCCCGCAACGGACCTCGACGTTCCGATAACCGAGGTCGCCGAGCCGTTCGCGCGCGCTATCGGCAAGCTCGGGGATTCGCTCGATGCTGTATACCTGGCGCGCGAGACAGGACAGGATCGCGGCCTGATAACCGGTCCCGGTGCCGATTTCCAGCACCTTGCTGTCTTCGTTCAGCTCGAGCAGGTCGGTCATCAGCGCCACCATGTAGGGTTGCGAGATGGTTTGCCCGTAACCGACCGGCAGTGCGCCGTCGCGGAATGCATCGGCGCGCCTTGCGGGCGGTACGAAATCCTCTCGATGGACGCGGGCGAGGGCATCGAGCACGCGATCGTCGAGTCGATCCCTGCCGGTCAGGTGGCGGGTCGCGGTGACTCCGGCCTCGATATCGGCGATCATTTCGCGCCGCTGTTTTTCGAAACTCATGTCGGTTTATCCGTTGCGAGGTCGAATCTATCGGCCGGCTGCCTCCGCTGCACGTGCCGCGGGCTGCGGCTTTTATCCGGAACCACTGCCGCTCTCCGGCAGGCCGACGGGTTTGTCGTGGCGCAAAATCGTTGCGAGCTCGTCGGCCTCGAGGGTTTCTTTTTCCAGCAACTCGGCCGCCAGGGTATCGAGCGTCGAGCGGTTGCGCTTCAGCAATTCGGCGACTTCCTGCTCGATGCCGTGCAGCAGGTCGCAGATTTCATCGTCGATAACCTGCGCGGTGTGCTCGCTGAAATCGCGTTGCTGGGTCATCTCGCGCCCCAGGAAGATGTGTTCCTCGCCGCGCTGGAAGGCGACGGGTCCGAGCCGCTCGCTCATCCCCCAGTGGCTTACCATGTGGCGCGCCAGGCGGGTGGCCTGCTTGAGGTCGTCTTCGGCGCCGGAACTGACCTCGCCGAAGACCAGCTTTTCGGCCGCCCGTCCGCCGAGCATGACGCCGATACGATCGTGCAGGTAACTCTTGCGCAGGTTGTAGTGCTCTTCTTCGGGGATTTGCTCGGTGACGCCCAGCGCGCGCCCGCGGGGAATGATACTGACCTTGTCGAGGGGGTCGGTATTGGGCAAGCGGCTGGCGACGAGTGCGTGCCCGGATTCGTGATATGCGACCAGGGATTTTTCCTCGTCGCTGATGATCAATTCGCGCCGGCCACCGAGAACCACCTTGTCGCGCGCGCTCAACAGTGCATCCATGTCGACCGTTTCGCGGTTATCGCGGCCCGAGAGCAGCGCCGCCTCGTTGATCAGGTTTTCGAGATCGGCGCCCGAAAAGCCCACCGTGAGCGAGGCGATACGATCGAGGTCGGCATCCTTGTCGAGCGGTACGTCGGCGCTGTGGATGCCGAGAATCGCGCGCCGCGCCTTGCGGTCCGGCAGGTCGAGCGTGATTTTGCGATCGAAACGGCCGGGCCGCAGCAACGCGGCGTCGAGCACGTCCGGGCGGTTGGTCGCCGCGAGCACCACCACCGCCTCGTGCGGATCGAAGCCGTCCATCTCGCCGAGAATCTGGTTGAGCGTCTGTTCGCGTTCGTCGTGCCCGCCGCCTAGACCGGTGCCGCGGGCACGGCCGACCGAATCGATTTCGTCGATGAAAATGATCGACGGCGCCTCCTTGCGGGCGCTTTGGAACATGTCGCGCACCCGCGAGGCGCCGACACCGACGAACATTTCGATGAATTCCGAACCGCTGATGCTGAAAAACGGCACCTGGGCCTCGCCGGCAACGGCTTTCGCGAGCAGGGTCTTGCCGGTCCCGGGCGGCCCCATCAACAAGATGCCGCGGGGAATTTCGGCCCCCAGCTTGCGGTAGCGGCCCGGGTCCTTGAGGTAGCCGACGATCTCGTGCATGTCGAGCTTGGCGTTTTCCAGCCCGGCGACGTCGTCGAAAGTCGGATTCGACTCCGACTGCCGAAAGCGCCTCGCCTTGGACTTGCCGAAGTCGAACAGGCCCATCCCGCCGATACGCTGTTGCATCCTGCTGGTCGCGTACCAGAACAGGCCGATAATCAGCAACCAGGGCACGACCCCGATTATCGCCTTGACGATCCAGTGGGCGTCGCCCGATACCGCACGAATTTCGACCGAGTGTTTCTCGAGAAGGCTCATGAGTTCGGGGTCGTCGACAGGCGGACGGGTCGAGATGAAGCGCTTGCGCGCGGCTTGCGAACCGCTGCTCTCGGCCGTTCCGGGCTGGTTAAATTCACCCCTGATCCGATCGCCCTGAAATTCGACCCAGGCGACGTTATCCTTGCCGATCTCGGTCTTGAGCTGGCTGTAGGGCAGTTCCTTGATCGAGGTATCGGTCGGAGACCACCAGAACCAGGAAAATATCAGCAGCACGATCAACCAGACGGCGTAACGCCACCAGGGCAGAGGCGACGGCTGCCAGCCGGGCGGCTCGTCAGGTTGCTTTTCGGGCAGGGTATCAGGCATGGTCGCTCCCGCGAGTTTCACTGCATTTTAATCTGCCGGTACGAGGCTTCAATTGTTTTTAATCAATTAAGCGGCTGCGAACCGTCGGGTTCGGTTAAATCTTCGAATTGTAATAAACTAAATTTATATACTTGGATAAATAATAAAAATAACTTATTAATTCAATTTTTCGATCAATCAATTTATTTGTTTTGCATCGAATCCGTCATCTGCCCAAACTATCGTCTCGATCAAGCTTTCCACAGGTACCGAGAGATGGCGGCGAATCCGGCCCCGCAGCGCGAAGTCAAATCGACCACCTGCTACATGTGCGCATGCCGCTGCGGCATCAACGTCACCGTCGAGGACGGCGAGGTTCGCTTCATCCAGGGCAATCCCGAGCACCCGATCAACAAAGGAGTGCTTTGCGCCAAGGGTGCGTCCGGGATCATGAAACAGTATTCCCCGGCCAGGCTCACCAGGCCGCTGCGCCGCAAGGCGGGCGCCGAACGGGGGAAATCCGAATTCGAGGAGATCAGCTGGGAAGAAGCGCTCACCACCATCGCCGAGCGGTTGCGGCAGATTCGCGATACCGATCCGAAAAAATTCGCGCTTTATACGGGCCGCGACCAGATGCAGGCGCTGACCGGGTTGTTCGCCAAGCAGTTCGGCACGCCCAACTACGCCGCCCACGGCGGATTCTGTTCGGTCAACATGGCTGCCGGCCTGATCTACACCATCGGCGGCTCCTTCTGGGAGTTCGGCGGTCCCGACCTCGAGCGCTCGCGCCTGTTCGTGATGCTCGGCACGGCCGAGGATCACCATTCGAACCCGATGAAGATCGAGCTGGCGAAATTCAAGCGTAACGGCGGCAAGTTCATCGCCGTCAACCCGGTGCGCACCGGCTATGCCGCGATCGCCGACGAATGGCTGCCGATCAAGCCCGGTACCGATGGCGCGCTGTTGCTCGCGATCATTCGCGAAATCATCGCGCAGGGGCTGTACGATCGCGAATTCCTGCTCAATTACACCAACTCTCCCGACCTCGTCGATGCCGATCCGGACAGCGACAGCTTCGGGCTGTTCCTGCGTTCCGATATCGAGGTCGAGGAAACCTGTATCGAAGCCGAGAACAAGATGTGGTGGGACCGACGCCAAAACCGGGCCGTCAACTCGCACAGCGAGGACGCCGATCCGCGGCTGCTGGGCGAGTTCGAACTCGAATCCGGCGGCACGACCAAACCGGCGTTCCAGCTGCTCAAGGAGCGGGTCGAGGATTACACCCCGGAATGGGCGGCCGGCATAACCGGGATCCCGGCGGACAGGATTCGCCGTCTCGCGCACGAGATGGGCATTACCGCGCGCGACGAAAAGATCGAGTTGCCGATACCCTGGACCGACGCCTGGGGCCGCGAGCACGAATCGGTGACCGGGAACCCGGTCTCCTTCCACGCGATGCGGGGACTCGCCGCGCACTCCAACGGCTTCCAGACGATTCGCGCGCTCGGTATTCTGATGACCATACTCGGTACCATCGACCGTCCCGGCGGGTTTCGCCACAAGGCGCCGTTTCCGCGTCCGATTCCGCCCTGCGCGAAGCCGCCGAAGCATCCGGACGCGGTTCAGCCCGGCGCCCCGCTGGAAGGCATGCCGCTCGGTTTTCCGGCCGCCCCCGAGGATCTGTTCGTCGACGAGCAGGGTGGGCCGGTGCGCCTCGACAAGGGGTTTTCCTGGGAGTATCCCCTGTCGGTGCACGGCCTGATGCACAACGCGATCACCAACGCCTGGCGCGGCGATCCCTATCCGATCGATACGCTGATGCTGTTCATGGCCAACATGGCCTGGAACTCGTCGATGAATACCGAGCGGGTGCGGGAAATGCTGGTCGACAAAAACGAGGACGGCGACTACAGGATTCCTTTCCTCGTGGTTTGCGACGCTTACCACTCGGAAACCATCGCCTTCGCCGATATCGTGCTCCCCGACACCTCTTACCTCGAGCGCTACGACGCGATGTCGATGCTCGACCGCCCGATCTCCGAATTCGAGGGTCCGGTCGACTCGGTGCGCGTGCCGGTGGTACCGCCGAAGGGCGAATGCAGGCCATTCCAGGATGTGCTGGTCGAACTCGCAAGCCGCCTCGAATTACCGCGCTTCATGAATCTCGACGGCAGCCGCAAGTTCAAGGATTACCGGGACCTGGTGATCAACTATGAAACCGAGCCGGGCTCGGGTATCGGTTTCCTGGCGGGCTGGCGCGGCAAGGGCGGCGAAAAGTTCATGCGTGGCGAACCCAATCCGAACCAGTGGGAAATGTATGCCAGGAATAATTGCGTCTACCGGCACGAGCTGCCGAAGTCGTACCAGTATATGCGCAACTGGAACCGCGGCTACCTGCACTGGGCGCAGGATTACGGCTTGATACGCTATACCGACCCGGTCAACCTGCACCTCTACTCGGAGGTTTTACAGCGCTTCAGGCTGGCGGCCGAGGGCAAGCGCGCGGGCAGGCAACCGCCCGATCATTTACGCGAGCGCGTGCGCCGGCACTTCGATCCGCTGCCGTTTTATTCC
>JASFKL010000051.1:0-16089 GCA_050118655.1 Gammaproteobacteria bacterium
TGCATGACCTTGACCAGAGGGTCCGGCCACAGGCCGAGCGCGAGCACCACCAGTGCGAGTATCGCCAGATAGAAGAATTCGCGCCGGTTGATATCCTTGAGTGCGGCGACGTTGTCGTTGGCGACCTCGCCGTAGACCACCCGCTTGACCATCCACAGGGTATAGGCGGCGCCGAGTATCAGCGTCAGCGCGGCGAGGAAGGCGATCCAGAAGCTGGCCTTGAAGCTCGCCAGGATGACCATGAATTCGCCGACGAATCCCGAGGTACCCGGCAGGCCGGCATTGGCCATCGCAAAAAACACCATGAAGGCGGCAAACATCGGCATGGTATTGGCGACCCCGCCGTAGTCGGCGATCTGGCGGCTGTGCATGCGGTCGTAAACCACGCCGACGCAGAGGAACATCGCTCCCGAAATGAAGCCATGCGACACCATTTGCACCATACCGCCCTCCAGCGCGAGCCCCGCGCCCTGCTCGCCGTGACCCGAGGCCAGGATACGGAAGACGATGAAAAAACCGAGCGTGACGAAACCCATGTGCGCGATCGAGGAGTAGGCGATCAGCTTTTTCATGTCGCGCTGCACCAGCGCGACGAAGCCGATATAGACCACCGCGGTCAGCGACATGGTGATGATCAGCCAGTCGAGTTCGGCGCTGGCGTCCGGCGTTATCGGCAGGCTGAATCGCAGAAAGCCGTAACCGCCGATCTTCAACATGATCGCCGCCAGGATCACCGAGCCTCCGGTTGGCGCCTCGACGTGCGCGTCGGGCAGCCAGGTATGCACCGGCCACATCGGCACCTTGACCGCGAAGGCGACCAGAAAAGCGAGAAAGATCAAGACCTGCTCGGTCATCGACAGGCCCAGGTGGTGGAAATCGAAAATCGCGAAGCTGCCCGACTTGGTATACATGTAAATCAATGCCACCAGCATCAGCACCGAGCCGATGAAGGTATAGAGGAAGAATTTCAGCGTCGCGTAGATGCGGTTGGCCCCGCCCCAGATACCGATGACCAGGAACATCGGAATCAGCATCGCCTCGAAGAAGATGTAAAACAGGATCGAGTCGAGCGACGAAAAGGTGCCGATCATGAAACCTTCCATGATCAGGAAGGAGGCCATGTATTGCGATGCCCGATACTGAATAACTTCCCAGGCCGAAATCACCACGATAATCGTGGTGAACGAGGTCAGCAGTATCAGCGGCATCGAGATACCGTCGATACCGAGGTAATACTCGATATTGAACGCGGGAATCCAGTCGTGGCGTTCGACGAACTGCATCAGGTAGGTGTCGGTGTCGAACCGGGTATACAGCGGCAGGGTAAGCAAAAAAGTCACGATCGAGACCAGCAGCGCGATCTTGCGAGCGCCCGCGGGCTCCTTGTCGCCGGCAAACAATACCAGCACGCCACCGACAATCGGTGTCCAGATCGCAAGGCTCAATAACGGCCAGTCAGCGTACATATTCTATCGTTTACCCTTGTTGTTCTTTTGTTTCGGCCCGGACATTTCGCACTAACCCAGGATGACCCAGCCGAGCAGCAGGATCAGTCCCGAAATCATCGCGAAGGCGTAATGATTCAGATAACCGGTCTGCACGTGGCGCGCGATGCCCGAGAACCAGCCCACCGCGCGCGCGCTGCCGTTGACCACCAGGCCGTCGATCATCAGCGCATCGCCGATCCGCCATAAAACCTGCCCGACCCCTCGGGCGGTGGTCGCGAAGACGATCTCGTTGAAGCGGTCGAAATAGTACTTGTTGTCGAGGATCCGGTATGGCCACTCCAGTTTCGACCTGATCTGCGCCGCCAGACCGGGCCGCTTCAGGTAGATCCACCAGGCCGAAACCACGCCGGCCAGCGCCAGCCAGACCGCCGCACCGAAAAAGCCGTGCAGCACGAAACTCAGGGAGCCGTGAAAATCCTCGGCCACCGCCTCCATCGCGCCGTGCTCGTGAAAGATGACGATCGCGCGATCGAACAATCCGCCGAACAATACCGGGTCGATGGTGATCCAGCCGATGATCACCGACGGGATTGCCAGCGCGATCAGCGGACCGGTCACCACCCAGGGGGTTTCGTGCAGGTGTTCGCGCGTATGGTCGTCCATGCGCTCCTCGCCGTGGAAGACGAGGAAAAACATGCGGAAGGAGTAAAACGCGGTCACGAACACGCCGAGCAGCACGCACCAATAGGCATAGCTTCCGGCGAGCCCGAGATCGGCATGCCGGGTCGCGATCAGGATCGCGTCCTTGGAAAAATAACCCGAGAACCCGGGGAAGCCGATCAGCGCCAGCGAACCGATCAGCGAAACCCAGTAGGTGATCGGCATGTATTTCTTCAGTCCGCCCATCTTGCGGATGTCCTGCTCGTGGTGCATCGCGATGATCACCGAACCCGCGGCGAGAAACAGCAGTGCCTTGAAAAACGCGTGCGTCATGAGGTGGAAGATCGCCGCCGAATAGGCCGAGGCGCCGAGCGCCACGCACATGTAGCCGAGCTGCGACAGCGTCGAGTAGGCGACCACGCGCTTGATGTCGTTCTGCACGATGCCGACCAGTCCCATGAAAAAGGCGGTTGTCGCGCCGATCACGATTACCACGGTCAGCGCGGTAGTCGAGAGCTCGAACAGCGGCGACATGCGCGCCACCATGAAGATACCCGCGGTAACCATGGTGGCCGCGTGGATCAGCGCGGAAATCGGTGTCGGGCCTTCCATCGAGTCCGGCAGCCAGACGTGCAGAGGCACCTGGGCCGACTTGCCCATCGCGCCGATGAACAGCAGGATGCAGGCCAGGGAAATGACCGACCAGTGGTAGCCGGGGATGACTTCCATGGTCGCGCCGACCATCGCGTTGGCGCCCTCGAAAACCTCGTAGTAGTCGAGCGAGCCGGTGAACATCAGGATCACGGCGATGCCGAGCAGGAAGCCGAAATCGCCGACGCGGTTGACCAGGAAAGCCTTCAGGTTGGCGTAAATCGCGGTCTCGCGCTTGAACCAGAAACCGATCAGCAGGTAGGACACCAGGCCGACGGCCTCCCAGCCGAAAAACAGCTGCAGGAAGTTGTTCGACATGACCAGCATCAGCATCGAAAAGGTAAACAGCGATATGTAACTGAAGAACCGCTGATAACCGTCGTCGTCGTGCATGTAACCGATGGTGTAGACGTGCACGGCGAGCGAGACGCCGCTGACCACGGCGATCATCAACGCGGTCAGGCCGTCGATCAGGAAGCCCACCTGGAACAGGATGCCGTCGCTGACCATCCAGGTATAGACCGCCTGGTTGTAAATCGGCGCGCCGTCGATGACGACGTCCTTGAGCACCAGCAGCGACAGCAGGAAGGAAATACCGACGCCGAGTATGGTCACGCTATGCGCCCCGGCGCGGCCGATCTGCCTGCCGAAAAACCCCGCGATCACGGCGCCGGCGAGCGACGACAGCGGGATGGCGAGATATACGGAATCCATGCTCACCATTTCAGCTCCTTGATATCTTCGACGTTGATCGAACGCTTGTTACGGAACAGCACTACCAGGATAGCAAGGCCGATCGCGGCTTCCGCGGCGGCCACCGTGAGAATGAAAAACACGAAGACCTGGCCCGCGAGATCGTTGAGGTAATGCGAGAAAGCGATGAAATTCAGGTTTACCGACAACAGCATGAGTTCGATCGACATCAGCAGGATGATGATGTTCTTGCGGTTGATGACGATCCCGGCAATCGAAATGCTGAACAGCACGGCGGCGAGAATCAGGTAATGGCTCAGCGTCAGCGTCATCGTCAATCCTCGCTGGCCGGCATCTTGACGATACGCAGCCGGTCGCCCTTGCGAACCTGGATCTGCGACGAGGGATTCTGGTACTTGGTCCGCGCGCGCTTGCGCATGGTCAGCGATATCGCGGCGATGATCGCCACCAGCAGGATGACCGCGGCGATTTCGAAGGCGAAGACGTAATGCGTGTAGAGCAATCCGCCGAGCACCTTGGTATTGCTGAAATCCGCGGGCTTGGGCACGGGTTCGCTGCCGGCCTCGAGCACGAATGTATCGCTGGTAACGATGGAGAGCATCATCGCGAGCATGATCCCGGCAACCAGCAGGCCGAGCGGCAGGTAGCGCACGAAGCCCTCGCGCAGGCGCGCGATATTGATATCGAGCATCATCACCACGAAGATGAACAGCACCATGACCGCGCCGACGTAAACCAGCACCAGGATGATGGCCAGGAACTCGGCCTCGAGCAGCATCCAGATCGCGGCGCTGGTAAAAAAGGTCAACACCAGGAACAGCGCGGCATGCACCGGGTTCCTGACCGTCACCACGGAGGTCGCGCTGACTACCGTGAGGATCGCGAAGACGTAGAATATGACGGTTTCTATCATCGTCGGCTCACCGGTAGCGCGCATCGGCCGAGCGGTCCGCGGCAAGCTGCGCCTCGTAACGATCACCGATTTCCAGCAGTTTATCCTTGGTCATGATGTTTTCGCCGCGGTTTTCGAAGTGATACTCGAAGATATTGGTTTCGACGATCGAATCCACCGGGCAGGCCTCCTCGCAAAAGCCGCAGTAAATGCACTTGAACAAATCGATATCGTAACGCGTGGTGCGGCGCGTGCCGTCGGCACGTTGCTCGGACTCGATAGTGATCGCCAGCGCCGGGCAAACCGCCTCGCAGAGCTTGCAGGCGATGCAGCGCTCTTCCCCGTTGGCGTAACGGCGCAGTGCGTGCAGGCCGCGAAAGCGCGGACTGATCGGGGTTTTTTCCTCGGGGTACTGCACGGTGAACTTTTTGCGGAAGAAATAACGTCCGGTCACGCTCATGCCCTTGAGCAATTCGAGGAAGAGAAAACTTTTCAGATAATAATTAATCTTGGCAAACATAGTCTTATACGAACCAGGGTTCTATCCCGAAATAAACCGCGAGGCCTTCGACCGCGAGCCAGACGATGGTCACCGGCAGCAATACCTTCCAGCCGAGACGCATGATCTGGTCGTAGCGATAGCGCGGGAAAGTCGCCCGGAACCAAAGGAACAACAGCATGAAAAAGGCGGTCTTGCCGAACAGCCAGCCGATCCCGTCGCCCGCGAGGCTCGGGACCGGGGATAGCCAGCCGCCGAAAAACAGCAGCGAGCACAGCATCGCGATCAGGATCATGTTGGCGTACTCGGCGAGAAAGAACACGGCGAAGGTCATGCCCGAGTATTCGACGTGGAAACCGGCGACGATTTCGGATTCACCCTCGGCGACGTCGAAGGGGGCGCGGTTGGTCTCGGCGACTCCCGAGATCAGGTAAACGAAAAACAGCGGCAGCAACGGAACGAAAAACCAGTTCCAGACGCCGCCCGACTGGCTCATGACGATCTCGCCCAGGTTGAGGCTGCCGCCGACCATGAGGACGCCGACGAGCGCGAACCCCATGGCGATCTCGTAGGCCACGATTTGCGCCGCGGAGCGCATCGCGCCGAGCAACGCGTACTTCGAGTTCGATGCCCAGCCGGCGATGATGACGCCGTAGACGCCGATCGAAGTCATCGCCAGGATGTAAAGCAGACCGGCATTGATATTGCTGAACACGAGCCCGTCGTCGAAGGGGATGACCGCCCAGGCCGCCATCGCCGGCGCGAAGGTGATCACCGGTGCGACGATGAACAGGTAACGATTAGAATTGGTCGGAATGATGATTTCCTTGAACATCAGCTTGAACATGTCCGCGAATGGCTGAAACAGCCCCTTCGGACCCACCCGGTTCGGGCCCTTGCGGATTTGCATGTAGCCGATGACCTTGCGCTCGGCAAAGGTGTAGTAAGCAACCACGATAAACAGCGGCAACAGGATTATCAGCGCCTTGACGCCGTTGAAAATCGTGTATTGCACGTATTCGTGCAGCCAGTTCCAGATGGAGAGCAGGAATTCCATCAGGACACCCTCTCCAGTTCGACCTTGCCGAAGGCATCGGAGAGATGACGCACCGCGTCGATTCCGCCCGGAATGCAGACACAGCCGTCGGGTACGGCCTCGTCGATCCGCAGGGGTATGATCGCGGTTCCCTTACCCTGGCGAACCTGCACCTGCTCGCAGTCCTCGAGCTTCGCTTTTTTTGCCTGCTGCCGGTTCATCAGCGCGACCGCCTGCATCTGCATCAACGGCGTGGCCTGCAGCGGCGCCGACAGCCGGGTCATGTCGTCGACGGCATAGATCGGCGTGATGCCGACCTTTTGCAACTTGCCGGAATCGCGCGGCAGACTCCCGGCGCCCGATTCGATGCCGCAGAGGTTACTCAGGCTGACATCGCTGCACAGGTCCTTGAGCTCGTTTCTGACCGCGAGCGAATCGGCATACTCGAATTCACCCGGTTTCAGCACCTGGCCCAGCGCGCAGAGAATCTTCCAGCCCTGGCGGCTCTCGCCACGGGCTTCCACGCAGCCCTTGAAACTCTGCCACAGACCTTCGACGTTGACGAAGCTGCCCGAGGTTTCGAAGATCGAGGCGAGCGGCAGCACCAGGTCGGCCTGTTGCTGCACGAAATCGTTATCGAAGCTGCCGATTGCGATCACGTACTCGTTGTTGTCCGACAACTGGCTCACCGAATGCGTATCGAGCAGCGGGTTGAGTCCGAAGGTGAGTAATACCTTGTGCCGGCCGGCAAGGATTTCGGCGGCATTCTCGCCCGACTCGTCGAGCGCGATGCCCGCCGGCCCGCGGTGCGGAGTAGCCCCGGCGAGACAGGCGCCGGCGCTGTTGGCCGACAGCGACAGGTATCCGAGGGTGGCATCGGCCAGCCCGGTAATCGCCTCGCACAATTCCTGGATCAGCGACAGGTGCGGGTTCGGCAGCGCCTGCACACCGACGATGACGGCGGCATTACCGGCCCCGGCGAGCGAGTCGGCGATGGCCCGCTGCTGCGGCGTCGGTTCCAGATCGGCAGTCAAACCGGCCAGCCCGCCGGCGAGCGGCTTGCCGGCCCGCGCGGCGAGCGCCGCCGCGACGCCGGCGAGATGCGATACCAGTTCGGCGGCAGAGCCGTTGAGTTCGGTTTGCAGATCGAAGTTGTATTGCCCCGAGACATGTCCGATCGACGAGACCGCGGCGCCGTTATTCGTTACCGCCTTGCGCAGGCGGTGAGACAGCAGCGGCTGTTCGAAGCGCAGGCTGCCGGCGACGATCAGCGCCGCCTCGAGGGACTCGATCGATTCCAGCGAACGGCCCAGCCACGGCATAACGGGGGCTTTGTGCTGGTTCGAAAAATCGGCCTGGGTGAGACGATGATCGATATTATCCGACCCCAGCGCGCGCAACAGTTTCTGCGCGAGGTAATGCTCTTCCAGCGTTGCCTGCGGGCTCGTCAGCGCGGCAATACTGTCGCCGGCATCGGCGAGCTGTGCCGCGGCCTCGTTGAGCGCGGTTTCCCAGTCGACGGGCTTGAGTTCCCCCTTTTCACGCAGCATCGGACGGGTCAGACGCTGCGGGGCCTTCAGCGAGGTGTAACTGAAGCGGTCGCGGTCCGAGATCCAGGATTCGTTGATCGCCTCGTTTTCTCTCGGCACCACGCGGATCACGTCGCGGGCGCGCGTGTGGACGAAGCAGTTGGAGCCGACGCAATCGTGCGCCGAGACGGCCGCGTGCTGGACCATTTCCCAGGGCCGAGCCACGTATCGCGACGGCTTGGCCGTCAAGGCGCCCACCGGGCAGACGTCGATGACGTTGCCGGACAGTTCGGAGACGATCGCCTTCTGGATATAGGTGCCGATTTCCATGTGTTCGCCGCGCCCGGTTGCGCCGAGTTCCGGCATCCCGGCAATCTCGTCGCCGAAGCGCACGCAGCGGGTGCAATGAATGCAGCGCGTCAGGTCGGTAGCGATCAGCGGGCCGATATTCTTGTCCATGACCACGCGCTTCGACTCGGTATACTTGGAAACACCCTCGCCGAATCCCATCGCCACGTCCTGCAGTTCGCATTCGCCGCCCTGATCGCAAATCGGGCAGTCCAGCGGGTGGTTGATGAGCAGGAATTCCATCGTTGCCTTTTGCGCCGCGAGCGCTTTTTGCGAGCGCGTGCGCACTACCATGCCGTCCATGCATTGCGTGGCACAGGCCGGCATCGGCTTGGGCGCGCGCTCGATATCTACCAGGCACATGCGGCAGTTGGCGGCCACCGAGAGCCGCTTGTGATAGCAAAATCGCGGAATCACGATATCGTTTTCGTCGGCCACGTCGATCAGCAGGCGTCCGGGCCGGGTTTCGATCTGCTGGCCGTTGATGGTGACTGTTATGTTATCGCTCATCTTTTATTCTTGGTCCCGTCTCAGGCGGCGTTTTCGATCGGCGAGCGCTTGTGCTCGACATAGTACTCGAACTCGTGTCGAAAATGCTTGATGAAGCTCCACACCGGCATCGCCGCGGCATCACCGAGCGCGCAAATCGTGCGTCCCTCGATCTTGTGCGAGACATCCTCCAGCATCTGGATATCCTCGGGACGGCCCTTGCCGTCGATGATGCGGTTGAGCATGCGGTACAACCAGCCCGTACCCTCACGACAGGGCGTGCACTGACCGCAGGACTCGGAATAGTAAAACCGCGCGATGCGCCTGAGCGCGAGTACCATGTCCGTGGTTTCGTCCATCACGATGACCGCGCCGGAACCCAGCATCGAGCCGGCCTTGGCGATGGAGTCATAGTCCATGGTGCATTCCATCATCGTCTCGCCCGGCAATACCGGCACCGAGGAACCGCCCGGAATTACCGCCTTGAGCTTTTTCCCGCCGCGCATGCCGCCCGCCATTTCGAGCAAGTCCTTGAACGGGGTGCCGAGCGAGATCTCGAAATTTCCCGGCTTGTCAACGTGACCGGACACCGAGAAGCACTTGACCCCGCCGTTGTTGGGAATGCCGAGATCGGCGAACCATTGCGCGCCGTTCCTGATGATCGACGGCGCCGAGGCCAGTGATTCGGTATTATTGATCGTGGTCGGCTTGCCGTAGAGGCCGAAGTTCGCGGGGAACGGCGGCTTGTATCGGGGCATGCCCTTCTTGCCCTCGAGGGAATCGAGCAGCGCGGTTTCCTCGCCGCAGATATAGGCGCCCGCGCCGAGCACCGGGTAGAGATCGAAATCGACCCCGCTGCCGAGAATATTCCTGCCCAGGTAACCGGCCTCGTAGGCTTCCTTGACCGCGGTCTCGAAACGCCGCGCCACCTCGTCCATGAATTCGCCGCGCATGTAGTTGTAGCCCACCGTGGCGCCGATCGCGTAACCGCAGATCGCCATACCCTCGACCAGCGCATGCGGGTTGAAACGCAGGATGTCGCGATCCTTGCAGGTGCCGGGTTCGGATTCGTCGGAGTTGCAGACGATATATTTCTGTACCGGCGCGTTACGCGGCATGAAACTCCACTTCAAACCGGTTGGAAATCCCGCGCCGCCGCGGCCGCGCAGTCCCGATGCCTTGACTTCCTCGACCACTTCCTCGGGCGACATGCCGCCCTGGTAGACTTTCTTCAGGGCCTCGTATCCGCCGACCTTGAGGTAGGTCTCCATCGACCAGGGCTGATCGTACTGCAGGGTTGCGAAACAGACTTCGTTAGCCATGGCTACTCCAGCGCGTCCAGGATTTCATCGACCTTTTCCGGGGTCAGATTTTCGTGGTAGACGTGATCGACCTGCATCATCGGCCCGCCGGCGCAGGCTGCCAGGCATTCTTCCTCGCACTTGAGATAAATGCGCCCGTCTTCGGTGCTCTCGCCGATCTTGATGCCGAGCTTTTTCTCGACATGTTCGACGATGTTGTCGGAACCCATCAGCATGCAGGAAATATTGGTGCAGATGGCGACATTGTGACGCGCCACGGGTTTGGTTTCGAACATCGAGTAAAAGGTCGCCACCTCGTAGACATGAATCGGCGGCAGCCCCAGGTAATCGGCTACCGCGTCCATCAGCTCGGTGGTCAAAAAACCGTGGTTCTGGTGTTGCGCCGCGTAGAGCGATTGCAGTACCGCGGAACGCTTGTGTTCGGGCGGGAAACGCGCCACCCAGCCATCGATGACTTCGCGTGTGTGCGCGTCCAGCAAATCCGATTTTGTCGGTGTCTCGGCAGCCATTATCTATCTATCTCGCCGAAGACGATGTCCTGGGTACCGATGATCGCGACCACGTCGGCGAGCATGTGTCCCTGGGCCATTTCGTTCATGCTCGACAGATGCGCGAAGCCCGGCGCGCGAACCTTGACGCGGTAAGGCTTGTTGGCGCCGTCGGAAATCAGGTAGACGCCGAATTCGCCCTTGGGGTGCTCGACTGCCGCATAGACTTCCCCGGCCGGTACGGTATAGCCCTCGGTAAACAGCTTGAAATGGTGGATCAGGCCTTCCATGTCGGCCTTGAGTTCTTCGCGCCGCGGCGGCGCGATCTTGTGATTGTCGACGATTATCGGCCCGGGATTGTCGCGCAGCCAGTCGATACACTGGCGGATGATGCGCGTGGACTGGCGCATTTCCTCGATGCGGACCAGGTAGCGGTCGTAGCAGTCGCCGTTGGTGCCGACCGGGATGTCGAAGTCCATGCGATCGTAGACCTCGTAGGGCTGCTTCTTGCGCAGGTCCCATTCGACCCCCGAACCGCGCAGCATCGGCCCGGTAAAGCCGAGCTGATAGGCGCGTTCCTCGGAGACCACGCCGATGCCGACCGTGCGCTGCTTCCAGATACGGTTATCGGTCAGCAGGGTTTCGTATTCGTCGACGTAACCCGGAAAGCGGCGGATGAAATCGTCGATGAAATCGAGCATGCTGCCCTGGCGGTTCGCGTTCAGCCGCTCGGCTTCCCGCTTGCTGCGCCAGCGGCTCTCCAGATACTGCGGCATGCGATCGGGAAGATCGCGGGCCACCCCGCCGGGACGGTAATAAGTCGCGTGCATGCGCGCCCCGGAGACAGCCTCGTAAATATCCAGCAAATCCTCGCGCTCGCGGAACGCGTACAGGAACATGGTCATCGCGCCGACGTCGAGGGCGTGGGTGCCGACCCACATCAGATGATTCATGATGCGCGTGATTTCGTCGAACATGACGCGGATGTACTTGGCGCGCTCGGGAATATCGATACCCAGCAGTTTTTCGATCGCCAGCACGTAGCCGTGCTCGTTGCACATCATAGACACGTAGTCGAGACGGTCCATATAGCCGATAGTCTGGTTGTACGGCTTGGTCTCGGCCAGTTTTTCGGTGGCGCGATGCAATAGCCCGATATGCGGGTCGGCGCGTTCGATGACCTCGCCATCCATTTCCAGCACCAGGCGCAGCACGCCGTGAGCGGCCGGATGCTGGGGTCCGAAATTGAGCGTGTAATTCTTGATCTCAGGCATCGCCGGAGGCCTCTTCCGGGGTTTCTTCCTGATCGATAAAATATCGGTGGTCGTGACGGGTTACCCTCGGCACCAGCACTCTCGGCACGATCGACACGGGCTCGTAGACCACGCGCTCGCGTTCCGGGTCGTAGCGCATCTCGACATTACCGACCAGCGGAAAGTCCTTGCGGAAGGGATGGCCGACGAAGCCGTAGTCGGTCAGGATGCGGCGCAGGTCCGGGTGGCCGCTGAACAGGATGCCGAACAGGTCGAAAGCCTCGCGCTCGTACCAGTCGGCAGATTTCCAGACACCGATCACTGTCGGCACCACCGGAAATTCGTCGTCGGCGGCGTACACGCGCATCCGCAAGCGCTGGTTGAGCGCGCAGGACAGCAAATGGTAAACCGCCGCGAAACGCCGGCCCGGCGCGACCCGGGATTCCAGGTGGTCGCCGAACTTGAGAAAGCCGGTGCTCGAAACCTCTTCCACGCCGCGGCTGAAGCCGGCGCGCGTGGCTTCCTCGGTAAACCACTCGTCGCGGCCGTACTGGGAGTAATCGACGCCGCAAACGTCGATCAACTGCTGGAAGCGGAAACGCTCGTCGTCGCGCAACAGGGTCGCGACCTCGACCAGCCGATCGGGGCTTACCTCGACGGTGACCTCGCCGTTAGCCAGCTCGACCGAGACGATCCTGTCTTCGAGCGCGCCAGCCAGTGCATCCGCGAATTGCTGTTTATTATTCGCCATTTCAGCGGGCTATGGTATTGGTGCGTTTGATCTTGTTTTGCAACTGCAGGATGCCGTAGAGCAGCGCTTCCGCGGTCGGCGGGCAACCCGGCACGTATACGTCGACCGGTACCACGCGGTCGCAGCCGCGCACCACGGAATAGGAATAATGGTAGTAGCCGCCGCCGTTGGCGCAGGAACCCATCGAAATCACCCAGCGCGGTTCGGCCATCTGGTCGTAAACCTTGCGCAGCGCGGGCGCCATCTTGTTGACCAGCGTGCCGGCGACGATCATCACGTCCGACTGCCGCGGGCTGGGCCGGAAAATGATGCCGAAACGGTCGAGGTCGTAGCGCGAGGCGCCCGCCTGCATCATTTCGACCGCGCAACAGGCGAGCCCGAAGGTCATGGGCCACATCGATCCGGTACGCGCCCAGTTGATCAGCTTGTCGGCCGAGGTGGTGACGAAGCCCTGTTCGAATACGCCTTCTATTCCCACTCCAGCGCCCCCTTCTTCCATTCGAAGATGAAGCCGATAACCAGCACCGCGAGGAACACGGCCATGGCCATCAGGCCGAAGGTGCCGATCTCGTCGAGCACGATCGCCCACGGAAACAGGAATGCGATCTCGAGGTCGAAGATGATAAACAGGATCGCGACCAGGTAATAGCGCACGTCGAATTTCATGCGGCTGTCCTCGAAGGCCTCGAAACCGCATTCGTAGGGTGAATTCTTTTCCGCATCGGGCCGCGACGGGCCGAGCATCTTACCCAGCGTGATTAGGATGGATCCCATTACCAGAGCCACGCCCATAAAAATCAGAATCGGTAGATAATTACCTAACATGAATCGACTACTTTCCCCGGGAAATCTTCGCAAAGAACGCGACGGTCAGTCTATTGTGGCACCTATATAGTGTCAAGAAATCTCCATTTGACGCCGATTTTTCTATTCTAAGCATCAAATTATCGCTGCTGGCGTATCCCCCATGCCGATAAAAGAGACGCGGCCCGGTCGAACCGGGCCGCGTTTCAAGATGGTGCCGATGGCCGGAGTCGAACCGGCACAGCTTTCGCCACTACCCCCTCAAGATAGCGTGTCTACCAATTCCACCACATCGGCAAAACCCCGGCTTACTCCGCCGGGGGTAAATCTGATTGCGTCGATCCGTCGCCGGTCGTTCCGTCGCCCATGCTGCCTGCAGGCGGCAAGTCGCCCTTGACCGTGCCGCCTTCCTGCATTGCCGGCGCGGATTCGGGTTGCTGCGAGGTGACGCTCTGGCCGACCCCGCCCGGAGCCTCCCGGTGGCTGGAAATATAAGCCAGCGCCAAGCATACAACAAAAAACAGCACGGCGACGACAGTCGTTGCACGGCTCAAAAAGTTGCCAGAACCCCGGGCGCCGAACACGGTCGCCGAGGCGCCGCTGCCGAAGGCCGCACCGGCATCGGCGCCCTTGCCGTGCTGCAGCAGGATCAGGGCGATCAGCGAGATCGACAACAGGACCTGCACGACCAATAAAATACTGTTCAGATGTTCCATAACCGTTTCCTAAACTGATTGCGCGATGGCGAGAAAGTCCGCCGCCTTGAGCGACGCCCCGCCGATCAGGCCCCCGTCGATATCCGACCGGGACAATAATTCCGCCGCATTCGACGGATTCATGCTGCCGCCGTAGAGGATGCGCAGACTCTCTGCCGCTTGCGCATTCGAAACCGACAGCCGGGCGCGGATAAACTCGTGTACCGCCTGCGCCTGGTCCGGCGTCGCTACCTGGCCGGTGCCGATCGCCCAGACCGGTTCGTAGGCGATAACCGCCTCGCCGAAAGCATCGTTGCCGCAGGCCTCGAGCACCGCATCGATTTGCCGGGCCACGACCTGCTCGGTAATCCCCTGCTCGCGTTCGGCAAGGGTTTCGCCGACGCACAGGATCGGCGTCAGGCCGCCCTTCTGCGCCATCGCGAAACGGGCCGCGACCAGCGCGTCGCTTTCCATGTAAAGGCTGCGGCGTTCCGAATGACCGACGATAGCATAGCGGCAACCGCACTCGACCAGCATCGCGGCCGAAACCTCGCCGGTAAACGCGCCGCTTTCTCGATCGGCGACGTTTTGTGCGCCGAGCGCGATGCCGGTGCCGGCGAGCATGCCGCCGACTTTCATCAGATATACCGCCGGCGGACAGACCGCAAGCTCTGCCGCACCCGGGTCGCCGGCCTTGATGGCCTCGACCAGCGCGTCGACCGATTGCAGGCTGCCGTTCATTTTCCAGTTGCCGGCAATCAATTTAGCCCGCATGTGTTATACCGCTCGCTTGAAAAGGCGCCAAAGGTTACTCACCTCGGGCACAGAAATCAATCCGGAATTACGGCTTTTCGGGCTTTTCAGACGCCCGTCTGGCCGGCGGCGGCTTGCTCGACGCATTGCGCCAGTTCGGCGGCGACATTTTCTACCTGGCCCGGATCCTGACCCTCGACCATGACGCGGATCAGGGGTTCGGTCCCGGAGGGCCGCAACAGGACCCGGCCGGCGTCGCCGAGCTGGGCTTCGGCCGCCTTGACGGCGTCGCAGACGTTCTGGTCGGAATCGAGATCCAGGGGCCGGGAGATTTCGACGTTGATCATGGTTTGCGGGTAGATAGCCATGTCCTTGCAGGCATCGGCCAGCGACAGTTGATTGACGACCAGGCACTCGAGCACCTGCAGCGCGGCGATGATGCCGTCGCCGGTGGTGGATTTATCGAGGCATATGATATGCCCGGAGGATTCGCCGCCCAGGTACCAGCCGTACTCGACGAGCTTGGCCATCACGTAGCGATCGCCGACCGCGGCCCGCTGGAAAGGGATACTGCGTGCCTCCAGGGCATGTTCGAGACCCAGGTTGGTCATCAGCGTGCCAACCACGCCACCGTCCAGCTGGCCGGTGGCCCGCTTGCCCATGGTGATGATGTAGAGGAGCTGGTCGCCGTTGATGATCTCGCCCGTCGAATCCATCATCATCACGCGATCGCCGTCACCGTCGAAGGCGATACCGAGATCCGCCTGGTTTTCGAGCACCTGCGAGCGCATGTTGAGGGGATGCAGGGCACCGACTTCCTGGTTGATGTTCAAACCGTTCGGACGGGTGCCGATTTCGATGACCTCGGCGCCGAGTTCGCGGAATACCGACGGGGCGATGTGATAAGTCGCCCCGTTGGCGCAGTCGACGACCAGCTTCATTCCGCGCAGGGAAGTCTTGAACGCGATCGAACTCTTGCAAAACTCGATGTAGCGCCCCTTGGCGTCTTCCATGCGGCTCGCCTTGCCGATCGCCTCCGGCCCCACCATTTCCAGGTCCTGCTCGATCATCGCCTCGATTTCTTCCTCGGTGGAGTCGGGCAACTTGAAACCGTCGCCGTTGAAAAATTTGACGCCATCGTCATAAAAGGGATTATGCGACGCGCTGATCACGATTCCCGCGGTAGCGCGCTGCGCCTGGGTGATATAGGCGATTGCCGGCGTCGGCATCGGGCCGAGCAGCATCACGTCGAGACCGGCGGCCGCGAGACCGGCTTCCAGGGCCGATTCGAACATGTAACCCGAGACCCGGGTATCCTTGCCGATGACTACCTTGCCGCGCCCCCGTCGAGACAGCACGCGCCCGGCCGCCCAGCCGAGCTTCATGATGAAATCGACCGTCATCGGCGGTTGCCCGACGCGGCCGCGTATCCCGTCTGTGCCGAAGTACTTGCGCGCCATTATGCAGCCTGCCCCAGCGCCCGTACCATGGCGATCGCGTCGGCGGTAGCACCGACGTCGTGCACGCGCAGGATATCGGCGCCCAGCATCGCCGCGATCACGGCGACCGACAGGCTGCCGTAGAGGCGCTCGTCGACAGGCTTGTCGAGTATCGTGCCGATCATCTTCTTGCGCGACAAACCAGCCAGGACCGGCATGCCCAGTTCACGCAGCACATGCAGGTTCTTGAGCAGCGACAGGTTGTGAGCGATGGTCTTGCCGAAGCCGAAACCCGGATCGATAACAATGTTTTCGGGC
>JASFKL010000052.1:0-16058 GCA_050118655.1 Gammaproteobacteria bacterium
ATCGTCATGGTTGCATTCGACCGGCGTATGCGGCCGCGCCGACCCCCGCGCGAGCGCCTGCCTGAAAGTCACCGCCTGCGGCAAGTGAAAGTCCGGCACCATTTTTTTCAGGTACTTGACCACCAGGTTCACGATCAGGGATTTGGGAAACCGCAGCATGTCGCCGATCTGCGTGGTAATGACGTACTCGATCGGCGAATCGTCGATGACCTCCTCGAGGCTATCACAGAAATTTTCCATCACGATAATTACGCGGGCGCCCGAATCGCAGAGCTGGTGGCGGAGTTCGCGCGCGGTATAAAGCGGATTGGTATTGACTATGGTGTAACCCGCGCGCAGCGTGGCGAAAATCGAAATCGGATTCTGCAGCACGTTGGGCATCATGATCGCGACGCGATCGCCTTTCCCCATGCCGGGAAGACTTTGCAAATAGCTCGCAAGCTGATCGGTATACCGATCCATGTCGTCGTAGGTGATCGTCGTGCCGAGATTGCTGAAACAGGGTTTCTGTCCAAAACGCTCGATCGCCTGCTCGAACACGTCGGTAACCGATTGATAGCTATCTAGCTCGATTTCCTCCGGCACCCCCGGAGGGTAACTCTTTAACCAGACCTTCTCCATCGGCTCTCCTCCCGAGCTGACTACGGGCAGTCACCACACAACGAATCGAATTCGAATCGATAGACGCTCCCGACCGCCGGCTTAAACCGCGGTTTTGTCCGTTTTCGCGGATTTCTTTTTAATCGCACTTTTGGTTTTTGATTTGACCCGCCTGGGGCGCGCGGATTTCTTTTTACTCGAGGCCTTCTTGTTACCCGTTTTTTTGTCCGCGGGGATATTTTTTGTCGGTTGACCCCCGCTTGTCAATTGTTCTGGACTAAAATCGTCGACCATGACGACCCGGGTGGTCGCGGCACGTGCCTGTAACAGCAACTCGGCTTCGTCGGCGGCAAGTTGTCCGGATTTATTCAAACGCGATATCCACTGCGCGTAATCCTCGAGCCCATGCTGTTCCAGCCCTTCGTGGCGCAGCCTCCGCTCCACCGGCTCGGCGGCGATAACCTTGTTCAGCGCATCCTCGAGACAGCCGGTTATGTCCTCCGGATCATCACTGATGTAAATACCGGCCGTCAATCGATCTCGCACCTCTCCGGGGCGGATCAGTGTCGAGGCCACGCGATGGCAGAGCATATCGTTGGGTGGCCGCAGGCTTAGCCCGAGCGGGAATATCATCGTCCGCAGCGCGACGCCGAGCCACTTGAGCGGGAAATTACGCAGAATTTCGTCGAGTGCCATCTGCACCTGGTACAGGGAATACTTGGCCGACCACTCGACCAGCGGCAGATCGCCGCGCGGTTGACCCGCTGCCTCGAAATGCCTGAGGACCGCGGAGGCGTAGAACATGTAGGAAAAGGCGTCCGCGAAACGCCCCGACATCATTTCCTTGCGCTTGAACGAGCCGCCGAGAATCATCAAAACGAGATCGGCGGTGACCGCGAATGCCGCGCTCATCTGGGCGAGCCGGCGGTAGTAGGGAGCGATACGATCCGTTCCCGGCGCCGGCGCGGCGTGACTGCCGGAGAGACCGTAGATTACCGCGCGGCAGAAATTGGCGAGGAAATACTCGGCGTGACCACGCAGCGCCTGGTCGAACGCCAGGTCCGCGGCCTCGCTATCCTCCCGGGTCGCGGCTTCCATTTCGCGCACCAGGAAAGGATGGCAGCGAATCGCGCCCTGCCCGAAAATGATCATGCTGCGGGTCAGTATGTTGGCGCCTTCGACGGTAATACCGATCGGCAGGGTCTGGTAGGCGCGCGCGATGTAGTTGGACGGCCCCATGCAGATACCGCGGCCGCCGTGCACGTCCATCGAGTCGTTGATCACCCGGCGCATGAACTCGGTGTTGTAGCACTTCAATATCGCGGTAACCACGGAGGGTTTTTCGCCGCTATCGAGGCCGGAGACGGTCAGCAGCCTGCCGGCATCCATCATGTAAGCCAGACCGCCGATGCGTGCCAGCGCTTCCTCGATACCCTCGAACTTGCCGATAGAGGTGTTGAATTGCTTGCGCACGCGCGCATAGGCTCCCGTGGTGCGCGCACCCGACTTGCCGGCGGCGACGCCGATCGCGGGCAGCGAAATACCGCGGCCCACCGACAGGGACTCGACCAGCATGCGCCAGCCTTTGCCGATGTTGCGTTTCCCGCCGATGATGTAATCCATCGGGACGAACACGTCCTTGCCGCTGTTGGGTCCGTTCAGGAATGCCGCGTTGAGCGGAAAATGCCGGTTGCCGATCTCGATGCCGGGCGTATCCCTCGGGATCAGCGCGCAGGTAATACCGAGTTCCTCCTCCTTACCGAGCAGGCCGTCGGGATCGAATACCTTGAAGGCCAGCCCGATGACCGTGGCCACCGGGCCGAGGGTGATATAGCGCTTTTCCCAGTTGAGTCGCAGGCCGAGCACCTGCTCGCCCCGGTGCTCGCCCATGCACACGACCCCGGTATCGGGAATCGCGCCTGCGTCGGATCCCGCGTGCGGTCCCGTCAGCGCGAAACACGGAATTTCCTCGCCTCTGGCAAGCCGCGGCAGATAGTAATCTTTTTGCTCCTCGGTGCCGTAGTGCAGGAGCAGCTCGGCCGGACCCAGCGAGTTCGGCACCATGACCGTGACCCCGGCGGATATGCTGCGCGCTGAAATCTTGGTGACCACGCTCGAATGCGCGTGAGCACTGAACTCGAGTCCGCCGTATCGCTGCGGGATGATCATGCCGAAAAATCGCTCTTGCTTGAGGAAATCCCATACCTCGGGCGGCAAGTCCATGCGGTTGTGAGTGATATCCCAGTCGTCGAGCATCGCGCACAATTGTTCTACCGGCCCGTCGATGAACGCCTGCTCCTCGTCGCTGAGCCGCGGCGCTTCGAACCCCTGCAGCTTTTGCCAGTCGGGATTGCCGCGGAACAGTTCCGCTTCCCACCAGACGCTGCCGGCTTCGATCGCGGCGCGCTCGGTTTCCGACATCGGCGGCAAGACCTTGCGTATCCGCGCCCGCAGGGGGCGGGACAGGTATTGCAGGCGCAGACCGGGAGTACCGAGCAACAGTGCCGGCGTCAGAAACGCGGCCCAGACCAGCAATCCCCAGAACAGGCTGAAACCGCCACCCAGGGTGAAGACGACCAGAAACAGTCCCCCCGCCATGACCAGCGCACGCAGGGGGAAGCGGTGCCTGGCTATGGCGTACATCAAGACCAGCAAGGCGCCGAGCAGGAGCAGAATGTTCATTGGGTCAGTCCGTGTCGAAAATCAGCTTGGCTAATGACTAACAGTATAATAATTCGACACTGCCAGCAAGAGATAGTTGCAAAATGAAACTTATATGCATCGGGACTCGCTGGAGGGTTGCCGGACTAGCCGCTGCTGGCCGCTGCCAGCTCCGTCTGCGACAGGAAAAAACTCGTAAACCAGTTCGCCAGGGTGGCGCGGTCGGCCATGCCCTCCCGCATCCCGGCGAGCGCCGCGGCAGCGACGTCGGACGGCACCACGCTGCCGCCATAGGCTTCGAGCAGCGCGGTTTCGTAGGCGGTTTCGAACTCCGGGTGGGCTTGCACGCTGATAATCGAGCGCCCGTAGCTGAGCCCCGCATAAGGACAGAAATCCGAACTCAGGAACACCTCGGCGCTATCCGGAAGCTCGACTACCTGGTCCTGGTGAAACGCGTAAATCCCGACTTCGCGCTCGTCGCCCGACATCCAGGGATGCTGCCGGTCGACCTGGTAGCGATGCAGCCCGACGCCCCAGCCCTTGTCCGACTTGACGACCTTGCCGCCGAGCGCGGCGGCAATGATCTGGTGGCCGAAACAGACGCCGATCAGCGGCACTTCGTCGGCCGCGAGCTGGCGGATGAACCCCTGTAGCGGGCCCATCCAGTCGAGTTCGTCGTAGACGCCGTGACGCGAACCGGTAATCAGCCAGCCGTCGCATGCGTCGGTCGACGCGGGCAACTCGCCGCGAATCGAGCTGACGGTTTCGAATTCGAAGCCACCCGGGGCGAGGCGGAGGAAATCCGCGAACATCGCCGGATAAGGATCGAAACGCGAGGCCATTTCCTCGCGCAGCAGGCCGGCTTCGAGAATACCGATTTTCATAGCGTGACTACCCTGGATATCTGGGGCGCGAAATATAGCATCGGCAGCATTCTGCCGACAGCCCGACGCGCCGGTTTCGAATATTTGTGATCATATATTATTCCGGCTGCGAGCCGCCACGCAAGAGCGCAATTGGTGGTATTCCGTATTTTGTGATTAAATAATTCGCCCGCGAAACCTCGGATCCCGATTCATGAAATCGAACGATTCAGCAGACCTGAAGCTGCTGATGCTGAAAAAATCGGACGACCTCAAGACCCATCAATGGGTCTACCAGCTGTTGCGCAACAATCTGCTTTGCGGTCGCATCGAACCCGGCAAGCCATTGACGATCCGCGGGCTGGCCGAAATCCTGCACACGAGTCCGATGCCGGTGCGCGAGGCGCTGCACCGACTGGCCTGCGAGAGCGCGGTCGAGGTCAAGAACAACCGCCGCGTGATCGTGCCGCTGATGACCGCGGAAAAATTCAGCGAGCTGTGCGACCTGCGTATCCTGCTCGAAACCCATGCCGCAGTGGGCGCGCTGCCTTATATAAAGAAGGCGGATGTCACCGCTCTCGAAAGGCTCGATGCGGAAATCGACGCGGCCGTCGAACGCAACGATACCGATTACATCAGCCTCAACAACCAGGCTTTCCACCGCCGTCTTTACAGCGCCAACCCGTTCCAGATCTCGGTGCCGCTGATCGAAAGCCTGTGGCTGCAGCTGGGCCCGTTTTCGCGCATCGCGATCGACAAGCTGGAAAAGGTTTACCTGGTCGATCGCCACGCCGAGGCCATCGCCGCGCTGAAGAAAAGGGATAGCTTCGGCCTGCGGCGCGCGATCGAAGCCGATATCCGCGACGGTATCGCGTCGATAAATACGATCGACGGCATCCACGACTATTTCAGAGGGGTCGCCTGAACGGCGGCCCCTGGCTGTTTATAGTGATCACTTTAATGCCGGTCCGGGTCTCCCGCCTGCCCGCAGGAAATACGACCGATCGGCAATTCCGTGATCACATTAATCCGGTAATCTTTGGAGATCTGCCCGCCCGATGAACAGCGACAGTGAGCAATTGAGCCTGGCGATCGACGGCCTGGCGGCGGCGCATCCCGAGATCCGCCAGGTCGAGGTCCTGTCGACCGATATCTGCGGTCATTTTTTCGGCAAGCGCTATCCGATCGACAAGCTCGCGTCTTTCGCACGCGACGGGCTGGCGATGCCGGCCAGCATGTTCGTACTGAACACGCTCGGCGAGCCCCTGGACGGCATTTACTACGGTGTCGACGACGGCGATCCCGACGCGCACTTCTCGCTGGTTGCGGGCAGCCTGTGCGTCAACGACTGGGGCAACAGCCCGCGCGCCCAGGTGCTGGCGACGACCTGCGGTGCCGGCGACCCCGCCTGGTTCGAGCCCCGCTACGTCCTGCAACGGGTCGTCGACCGTTTCGCGGAACGGGGATGGCGACCGACGGTCGCCTTCGAACTCGAATTCTACCTGTTCGACGGCAAGCGCGACGGCAACGGCGGGCTGCGCGTGGCGCGCAATCCGAAAACCGGGCGCAAGGACACCGCGACGGTGTTGTCCAGCACCCGGGTCGGTGATTTCGAAGCCGTCATCGACGAAATCGTCCACGCCTGCGAACTGCAGCAAATCGATACCGGCGCGATTTCGTCCGAACTGGGCCCGGGCCAGTTCGAAATCAATTTCAACCACCACGACGACGTGCTGCGCGCCGCCGACGAGACCTGCCTGTTCAAACGCACCGTGATCGAGGTCGCCAAGAAACACGGATTCGTCGGCAGTTTCATCGCCAAGCCCCTGCTGGAGCAGGCCGGCAACGGCTTGCACATGCACATCAGCGTGGTCGATAAAAACGGCGAGAATATCTTTGCCGACGGCGAGCAGGCGCACCCGCGGCTGCACCACGCCATCGGCGGGCTGCTCGAGACCATGTCCCCGGCGATGTCGTTCTGGGCGCCGAACGTCAATTCCTACCGCCGCTACCGCGGCGGCATCAGTTGCGCGCCGGTGAGCCTGACCTGGGGCGACGAGAACCGTACCGTCGCGTTTCGCGTGCCGCTGGCGAAAAACGGCGCCTGGCGAGTCGAAAACCGGGTGCCGGGCGCCGACGCCAACCCGTATCTGGCAATGGCCGTGACCCTGGCCGGCATGCTGCGCGGCATCGACGAAAAGCTCGATCCCGGCCCGGCGACTACCGAGGCGGTTACCGGCCGGGATGAAAAGCTGCCGTTGAATCTTGCCGACGCGCTCGCCGCGACGCGCGCGAGCCGGGTGCTCGTCGACAGCCTCGGCGCGGAATTCGTCGATCTCTATTGCCGACATCGCGCCGCCGAACTGGCCGCCTTCGAAAATTACATCGGCGCGCGCGAATACGATTGGTACCTGTAAATGAACGACGATAATTTCCCCGAAAGCTACTCCCTGTTCGCCAATATCTACGGCTACATGGGCCGTCCGCTAACGCGGGATCCGGACGCGGCCGACGTATTCGTCGTCGGCCTGCCCTACGATCTCGGCACCAGCGGACGTTCCGGCACGCGCGAGGGTCCGCGCGGAATTCGCGCGGCGAGCGCCAACCTGCGCTGGGAAGAAAAGCGCTGGCCCTGGGATTTCAACCTGTTCGAACGCCTGACGGTCGCCGATTACGGCGATCTCGAATTCCCCACCGGCAACCACGACGCATTGTTCGACTCGGTCGCCGAGCATTACGGCAAACTGCTTGCCGCGGGCAAAACGACGCTGACGTTCGGCGGCGACCACTTCGTCACCCTGCCGCTGCTGCGCGCGCATCACAGGCAGCACGGGCCGCTGGCGCTGATTCACTTCGACGCCCACACCGACACTTACCGCGAAGACGACGCGGTCTACAACCACGGCAGCATGTTTTACCACGCGCCGCGGGAGGGCATCGTCGATGCCCGCAAGAGTATCCAGATCGGCATTCGCACCGAGTACAGCGCCAGCCGGCACGAGTTCGAAGTCATCAGCGCCGCCGAGGCCAACGACGTCGGCGTCGAGGCGATTCTCGCCCGGATACGCGCGCGCGTCGGCGACAGCCCCTGTTACCTGACTTTCGATATCGATTGTCTCGATCCGGCTTACGCACCCGGCACGGGCACGCCGGTCGCCGGCGGGCTGACTTCCGACCGGGCGTTGAAAATCCTCCGCGGACTGCAGGGCATCGACCTCGTCGGCATGGACCTGGTCGAGGTCGCGCCGGCTTACGACCACGCCGGGATCACCTCGCTGGCCGGCGCCACGCTGGGCCTGGAAATGCTCTACACGCTGGCCGCCGGGCGCGGCTGAAGCGCAGGGCGCCGTCAACCGCCCTCGAAGGCCGACAGCACGGTGACCGCGGCGCCGTCGTCGATCAGCGCCTGCTGCCAGTCGGCAACCGGTATCACCGCGTCGTCGACGATCAGCACCAGGCCTTCGGTATCTTCGAAACCGGCTGCCCGTAACAAGGCACAGGGGGAAAGCGGTGCCTCCGCCGCGAGTGCGAGACGGCTGCTATCGCCGAAAGCCGCGGGGCGTTCGTCGCCGAAGCCGAACAGTGAAATCTCGATCGACATGGCCTGGCCTCAAAGTCCCAGGCGTTGCAGGGTCTCGGCGCTCGGCACCCCGCTCGCATCCCAGCCGCGCATCGCGTAATAGTCGACCAGCATGGCCGCGATATCCGCGACCTCGCCGCTGGCCGCGCCGCCGCGCGCCGGTTCGTTCGCGACCCGCTCGGGCAGGCGATCGTCGGCCGCGGTGAACCCCGCGGCGAGGTTGAATTGCCGCTCCATATTCCAGATACGCTCGCCGGTCCGATAGAGCCGCTCGAGCGTCCAGCCGCCCTCGCAGGCGGTATCGATCATCATCGCGAGGTGCTCGGGCGGAAACATCGCGTTGGCGAACATGCAAAGACCCGAACTGTCGATCGCCGCGACCAGGTCCTGGGTAGTCTTGACCAGCTCGACCTTGCCCTCGGTAGTCACGCCGCCGAGATCGGAGACCACCGGTCGCGCGCGCATGTGGCAACCGCCGCGGTTCGAGGTCGCGTAGGCGAGCGCCATGCCTTTCATGCCGCGCGGATCGTAGCCCGGGAATTCCTGGCCCTTGACCGCCATCGCCAGTTCCGGCCGGCCGTACTTCGCGCACAGGCGAGCGGCGCCGAGACCGATGTCGGCGCCGAAGCCCTCGCCGAAGGCGGTCAATTCGACCGCGCGCGCCAGCGCCGCGGCGTTGCCGAAGCGCAATTCGAGGCCACCGGTATCCTTCACGCCGATGACACCCTCCTCGAACAAATCCATCGCCGCGGCCACGGATACGCCCATCGAGATCGGATCCATGCCCTGCTCGTTGCAGAGGAAATTCGCGTAATTCAGCGTATCCAGGTCGTCGACGCCGCACATCGGACCGAAGGCATAGGCGTTTTCGTATTCGAGACCGCCGGACGGTTGCCGGTAGCGCGCCCGGTCGCCGCCCTGAGGGTCTTCGCCGTTGGCGTAGGACGAGGTCGGATCGAGGGTTGCGATCCGGCCGCAGGCGATACTGCAGGCAAAGCAGGCCTTGTTGCCCTGCAGGCTGGGTTTGCCGTCGCTGCGCCGCGGTACCCTGACCGCATCGGCATTAATCGATTCGACGCCCTCGAACTGGACATCGCGGCAATTGCGCGTCGGCAATGCGCCGAACTGGTGGGTGACATCCATCATGTTGTGGGTGCCGCGCGTGGTGAAACGCTTGCGCAGCGCGCTCGGCTGCATCACCGCGAGCGTGTCGGCGACCGCCTTTTGAAACCCCGCCGGATCGCGCACGCCGACACCCCGGCTGCCGCGCACCGCGATCGCCTTCAGATTTTTCGAACCCATCACCGCGCCGACGCCGGAACGGCCGTAGGCGCGGTCCATATCGTTGACGATGCAGGCAAACCTGACGCCGATCTCGCCGGCCCGGCCGATGCTGGCGATTTTCGCCTGCGGCTCGCCGAGCTCGGCGCGCAGGCCCGGTTCGGTCTCCCAGACGCTGCGTCCCCACCAGGCCTCGGCGGAACGGATCTCGACCTGGTCGTCGCGAATCCACAGGTAAACCGGCGCCGCCGCGCGGCCCTCGAGAATCAGCAGGTCGAAACCGGCGAGTTTCAGTTCGGCGCCGAACAATCCGCCGGTGTTCGACGCCGCGATCGCTCCGGTCAGCGCACCCTTGGTGATCGCCGACGAGCGTCCCCCGGTGGATGCGCTGGTGCCGGTCAGCGGTCCGGTGGCGATGATCAGCTTGTTGTCGGCGGACATCGGGTCGACGCGCGCATCGATTTCCTCGACCAGGTACTTGCTGCCGAGCCCGCGCTGGCCGAGGTAGTCCTGCGCCCAGTCGGCGCGTAACGGCTCTATGCCGTAGCGACCGGCGCTAAGGTCGACGCGCAGTACTCGATTCTGCCAGGCCATGCAGCCTCCGATTCCAATTCCAGGGACTAACTTTACCCGTTCCGGGCTTGTCAGCCCAGTTCGGGTATATCGCGGTTGAACAGCGGCGCATAGACGTCGGCGCCGGAACCGAGGTGGCGGGCGGCGGAATGGCCGTCGTAGACGGCCGCGGCAACCGTGCTCGGGGCATGGCAATCGCCGATTGCACGCAGGGTTTCGAATTTGTCGCGCTGCTCGCACAATTCCAGGTAGAGCGCATCCTCGGGCAGGCGCGAGGTGACCATGGCCAGGCTATCGAATTCGATCTGCCGCTGCAGGCCCTTGCTGTAGACATTGCCGAAGACAGCCTTGCCCGCCTCGACTTCGAGCATTTGGTGAGATACCAGGATCTCGACGCCGAGTTCCAGCAGGCGGGACTGGATTTTTTCCTGCTCGAGGGTATTTTCCGTCCACAGCGAAACCTTCGACTCCGGGGTAACGAGACAGACCTCGTGGCCCTGGCCGCGATACAGCTCGGCGATGACCCCGCCCATGTAGTAATGATCGTCGTCGTAGATCAATATCCGGCCGCTCGCCGGCCTGGCGAGCACGTCGTCCGGCGTCAATACCTCGACCGCGTCGATACCGGCGACCGGGAATGGGTGCGCGTGGCCGACGCCGTCGTCGCGCCAGCGCGCACCGGTCGCGACCAGCACCTGCGGAATGCCGAGATCGACGACGTCTTGCGCGCCGAGCCGGTTGTCGAGATAGATTTCGACGTTGGGTTTTTGCCGCAGCAGGTTTTCGCGATAGTCGCGCACCCGCGCGTAACTCGACATGCCCGGTAATTCGCATTCGCGCGTTACCCGGCCGCCGAGCGTTTCGCCGGCCTCGGCGAGATTGACCGCGTAACCGCGGTTGGCCAGTTGCAGCGCGCATTCGAGCCCGGCGGGTCCGCCGCCGATGACCAGCACCGAGTCGTCGCTGGCGGCGGGCTCGATACGCTCGGGGTGCCAGCCCTGTTTCCATTCCTCGCCCTGCGTCGGATTTTGCGTACAGCGAATCGGCGCGGCGATATTGTCCTGCGCGACGCAGATGTTGCAGCCGATACATTCACGGATTTCCTCGATCCGTCCCTCGTCGATCTTGCGCGGCAGGAATGGGTCGGCGATCGACGGGCGCGCCGCGCCGATCAGGTCGAGCACGCCGCGCTTGATCTGCGACACCATCGCATCGGCCGAGGTGAAACGACCGACGCCGACCACCGGTTTGCTGGTCAGCGTTTTGACGAAAGCGGTGTAGGCTTCCTGGTATCCTTCCATCGGTTCGAAGCGCGCGGTCGCCGAATCGTTGTCCCAGCCGCTGACATTGACGTCCCACAAGTCGGGTAGCTCGGCCAGCATGCCGACGATATCCCGCCCTTCCGTCTCGGCCTGCAGGCCGTCGGGCCCCATCAATTCATCGGTCGCAAAGCGAAACGCGATCGCGCATTCGTGACCGACCGCGTCCTTGACGTCCTCGAGGATTTCTTTCGTCAGCCTGACGCGATTTTCGAGACTGCCGCCGTACTCGTCGCTGCGCTGGTTGTACTGGCGTTTGAAGAAATGCTGTAACACGCTCATGTCGTGCCCGGCATAGACGTAAACGATGTCGTATCCCGCGCGCTGCGCGCGCCGCGCGGCCTCGACATGCCAGCGGCGCACGTCGGCGATATCCTGCCGGGTCATCGCCCGCGCCTGGATCGGGTGTCCGTAACTGGTGACGACGGCGCTCGGCGCCATCGGCGCGATCCGGCTGTAGAGATTGGAGCCGTGGAGGCCGTTATATGCCAGCTCGATACCGGCGAGCGCGCCATGCTCGTGCACCGCATCGGTCATCAGCCGGTGCTGCGGAATATCGCGATCGTCCCAGATGCGCCCCTCGATGTAGGGCGTGATTTCGGCGCTGGGGTGGATTTCGACTTCCTGGGTACAAACCACGCCCCAACCGCCCTCGGCCTTGACCGCGCGGTTCATCGCCTCGGCATGCGGCCGCGCGTGACCGAGCACGTTGCAATGCGGCACCTGGTAAAACCGGTTCGGCGCCGTCACCGGGCCGATTTTCACCGGCTCGAAAAGAATGTCGTATTTCGGGTCTCTTGCCATCAAACCACCACTCGGTCTCTTTTAACCATGCTTTCGGATTGCCCCAGTTCGCGCGCGGCGCGATGGCCGGCGTGAACCGCGGCGGCGATGATGCCCGGCGCATGGCAATCGCCGATGCGCCGGATCGACAGCCCGCCCCGTGCCTCGAATTCGCCGCGCCCGGCCTGTAATGCCAGCCACAATTCGTCTTCGGGCACGCGCGCGCCCACCGGAACCAGGCAATCCGCTTCGAGTTCGACGCCGGCGCCGGTGTCGACGGGTTCGAAGCACGCGCGTCCCGGTTCGAAGGCGACGAGCCTTTGCCCGGTCACGATCCCGACGCCGGCCTCGGCCAGTGCCCGCAGGGTCAGCGAGTACTCGTTGGTGTAAAGGGTCCAGCGGCCGACACGCGCTTCCGGGGTCGCCAGCGTAACCCGCGCACCCTGCCGGGACAACAGCAATGCCACCGCGCTGCCCAGATAATAATGATCGTCGTCGTACACGATCACGCGGCCGCGCGGCGTATCGCCCGAAAACAGTGCATCGAGACCGATTACCTGTTCATTCTCGCAGCCCCGAAACGCGTTCGTCGTATGGCGCCCGGTCCCGTCGGTCCGCCAACGGGCGCCGGTCGCGAGGATCACATGGCGGCTGTCGAGCTCGATTACCGCTTCGGCATCGAGACGGTTGGCCGGATAGATCTGCACGTTGGCCATGCGCGCGAGCTGGCCGAGACGCCAGTCGCGCACGCGCGCGTACTCGGCCAGCCCCGGCAGGCGCGACTCGTGATTGATGCGCCCGCCGGGCTCCTCGTCGGCCTCCGCCAGAATAACGTCGTAACCGCGGCGGCCGAGCGACGTGGCCGCCTCGAGCCCCGCCGGACCGGCGCCGACCACGAGCACCGATTCATCGGCGTGACGCGCGTCGATTTTTTCCGGGTGCCAGCCGCGCCGCCATTCCTCGCCCATGGTCGGGTTTTGCGTGCAGCGAATCGGCGCGCCCGCGCAGTCGTGTGCATAGCAGACATTACAGCCGATGCATTCGCGGATGTCGTCGAGACGGCCCTCGTCGATCTTGCGCGGCAGGAACGGATCGGCGATCGACGGCCGCGCCGCGCCGATGAAATCCTGGGTGCCGCCGGTGATCTGTTTGAGCATCGTATCGGGCGACGTGAAACGCCCGACGCTGACCACGGGTTTCGTCGTCAGCGCCTTGAGCCGAGCCACCGCCCGCTGCAACTCGGCTTCCTTGACGTATCGCGAACTGCCCATCTCGTAGGTGTAATCGCTCGACGCGATATCCCACAGGTCCGGAATGTCGGCGAGCAGGCGGAAAGCCGCGACGAGTTCCTGCGGGTCGTCTTCCTCGGACGGCAGGGGTGCCGGGTAACGCACCGCGAGCGCCGCGCGGCCGGCGATGATCTCGCCGACGTCCTCGATCACTTCGCGCAACAGGCGCACGCGGTTTTCGAGCGAGCCGCCGTATTCGTCGTTGCGCTGATTGAATTCGGGAAGCAGAAAATTATGCAACAGGTAATAATGGCAGGCATAGACGTAGACGATGTCGAAGCCGGCCTCGAGCGCTCGCCGCGCGGCGTTTGTGTGCATCTCGCGAAAGGCCGCGATATCGGCCTTGTCCATGGCCACGCTTTGCGCCGGCGGGCTCAGGTAGACTTCCACCGGCAGGCTGGCGACATCGAGCTGCGGTTCGCGCGACAGCAGGTTGGCCGAGGTGTGCCCGCCGTACCAGAGTTCGACCCCGGCGAGCGCGCCGTGGGCGTGCACCGCGTCGGTCATCAGGCGCAGGTTACGCACGTCGTCGTCGTCGCGCAGGCTCGCGCTCGGGTAAGGCGTCTCGTCCGAGCTGTTGTCGATCGAACAATATTCCGTGCAAACCACGCCCCAGCCGCCCTCGGCCTTGAGGCCGCGCAACGCGGCCAGCATGCGCGGCCGCTGGTAACCCATGCCGGTACAGTGCGGTACCTGGTAGAAACGATTGGGCGCGGTGACTGGACCGATTTCCAGGGGTTCGAACAGCGGATCGAATCGCGGATCGCGGGCCATGTCAGCTTGCCGCGGCCACTCTGTCCTCTTTGCGCAGGCGCTCGTTGACCTCGCGCAGGCTGTCGCCCTCGGGTGCCGACGGCAAGCCGACCACGGGCAGAATCTCGCGCAGGCGATTTTGCAGCGCGGCCACGCCGAGCTCGAGGTCGGACAGCATCGCGCCTTCGAAAGCGCTCGAGCGCATGCCCTCGGCGGCCCACTTGACCAGCTGGACATCCTCGTCGCCGACACTCATGTTGATCTCGCGGTTGAGCGCGCGCGCCTTTTTCATTTGCGGCCGGTCGTCGGGCAGCGCATAGGTCGCTCCGGCCATGACGCTGTGCTGGCTACCCACGGGATAAGACTGGTAAATCTCGACCTGGTCCGGGAACAGGGTCACCACGAAACCCGGAAACATGCCCCAGTAAATCCACAGATTGCGGTGCGATTCGGGCAGGTAGCTCTCCTCGGGCAGCGCGGCGACGTATTCGCGGTTGCGCTCGAGGCGGTGGCGGCGCTGGTCGAGCAGGCCGTAGGCGCGCGCCAGCCCGCTTTCGGTCACCTGGTCGGTATAACTCGCACCCACCAGGTCGAATAGCTCGGGATGGCCGACCGGCACGTGGTAACCCTCGCTGTCGATATCGAGCACGGCTTTCCAGTCGAGTTCGAAATCGTAACGCCAGGGCGCATCGAGCGGTTTCATATCTTCGATGCGGTAGAGGCCGACTTCCTCGGCCGCCTCGGCGAACTGCTCGGCCACCGACGGGCCGCTGCCGCCGAAGCGCAGGAAGATCATGCCTTGCCAGATCTCGCAGTCGAGCGGCTTGAGGCCGAATTCCTGCGGATCGATATCGGGGAAGGTGTCGGCCCTGGGAATATTTCTCAGGCTGCCGTCGAGATTGTACGACCAGCCGTGGAACGGGCAAATCATCGCCTTGCCGCAATGCCCCTTGTCGTCGGCCACCACGCGCGACGCGCGGTGCCGGCACTGGTTGTGAAACGCGCGCACCTCGCCGTCCTGGCCGCGCACCGCCACGGCACGCTCGTCGCCGATTTCGAAGCACTGGTAATCGCCGGCTCGCGGTATATCCGAGATGTGGGCGACGAACATCCAGCTTTTCAGAAACACTTCCTCGAGTTCGAGGCGCGTCAACTCGGCGTTGTGATAAGTCCAGGCCGGCAGTCCCCTGCGCGAACCGGGTGCGCGGTAAATTTTTTCGGCATCGATAAATTTCATCTTCGTCTCCAGCTTGCGGTCGTTCAGGCGGCCGGCGACGGGTGGCGGTGCTCTCCGCTGTCGCCTTTTTCCTCGGCGTCGATTTCGGCCTGCGCGGCGAGAATGCCCTTGCGCAGGATGTCGACCATGTCGTCGATCTGTTCCCGGCTGATCGTCAACGGCGGCGACATCACGCACATGTTGATCAACGGGCGCACGATCAGGCCCATCGCCTGGCAATGCCGGTCGATGAGCTTGCCGATTTCGTAATCCGTGGCGAGATCGTTTTCCCCCTGCTTGAGCTCGCACTCGACGCAGGCCATCAGGCCCTTGCCGCGAACGTCGCGCACGATCGGGATGTCGCGCAGCGTCTGCAGTTGCTGCTGCATGTATTCACCGTTCTCGCGCGCTTTGCCGAACAGGTCCTCGCGCTGCATGATCTCCAGGTTCTTGATCCCGGCCGCGGCGGCAACCGGGTGGCCGGAATAGGTAAAGCCGTTGGAAAATACCGCCGAGTCGCCGCCGCGCTCCTTGATTTCCTGTATCAGCCGGTCCGAGACCAGAAAGGCGCCCATCGGCACGTAACCGGAGGTCAGGCCCTTGGCCGTGGTGATGATGTCGGGGGTAATTCCGAACACCTCCTCGGAGGCAAAGCAGTAGCCGAGCCGGCCGAAAGCGGTGACGACCTCGTCGGACAGGTACAGCATATCGTGCTTGCGGCAGACCTCGAGGCATCGCCGATGATAGCCCTCGGGCGGCACGATGACCCCGCCGGAGGCGAGGATCGGTTCGGCAACGAACACCGCACACTTGTCGGGCCCGACCTCGGCGATCATGTTTTCGAGATTGCCGACGCAGGCGTCGAGGAACTCGGCATCGCCCATGCCGTCCGGTTTCCACAACGGATGAGGCGCATCGATATGGTGCACGAGGCGGGTTTCGAAATCGAGATTACTCTTGTCGCGTTCCTTGCCGGACACGCTGCCGCCGAGGTAGGTACTGCCGTGGTAACCGCGCCGGAGCGATATGATGTGCTTCTTTTCGGGCTTGCCGCGCATATTGTTGTAGAACTGCATGAAGCGCAGCGCCGAATCGACCGCGGTCGAGCCGCAAGTGGTAAAGAAAACATGGTTCAGGTCA
>JASFKL010000053.1:0-16008 GCA_050118655.1 Gammaproteobacteria bacterium
CCTGGACCTGCCGCAGGGTAAAATGCAGTGGCGCGGCTGGCTCGAATCGAAACTCGAATCCCGGCAGTTTTTTCTGGTCGGACAGCTCGCGATCAGTAACGAACGCATCCCGATTCAGCGCGAGCTATTCATCAGGGCCCGCAACGAGCAGGACCAGGTGGTACCGGCCTCGGCCTTCATTCCGATGGCCGCAAGTCTCGGCATGTCGCTCGAAATCGACAAGGAAGTGTTTCGGCTGATCACCTCGTCTGCCGAACTGGACCGCAGAATCCCGCTGGCGATCAACCTCAGCGCGGCCTTTTTCGAACTGGCGGAAGCCCAGGAGGACTTCGACCAATTACTCGAGGAATCCCAGCAAAAGGGCATTCGGCTCTGCGTCGAGACCAGTCACAACGCGCTGAACCAGTTCCCGGCCATGTGCAGCCGGATTTCGGAAAGGGTCAGGCGCCACGGCCATCGCTTCGGCGTCGATAACCTCGACTTCGGCCAATCGCTGCAGCTGCTGCAATCGGGGCAATTCGACTACGTCAAAATCAATGCGAGCATTTTGCATGAAATGATCCAGGGCGAAATGACCGCGGGATTCCAGGCCTTGCGCACGCTCGGCGACACTATCGACCTGCCGATCATCGCGGTCGCCGTCGACTCCCGGGAGGTTTACAACGACCTTCGAGAACTGGGCATCGAAAACATGCAGGGCAATTTTCTCGGCGAACCCGAGGCGATCTAACCGACGCCGTCATTCCCCCGCCGGGGCAAGCCCGGCGAGTACCCCGCGCAGGGCATCGGAAAGTTCGACCGGCTGCTGGCTGTCGCGATCCACGTAAACATGCACGAAATGCCCCTGGGCGACAGCCTGCACCCGCCCGGACACGAACAGCCCTATCTCGTAGCGTACCGAGCTGCGCCCGAGATGGGCGACGCGCAATCCCGCCTCGATATCGTCCGGAAACGAAACGCCGCTGAAATAATTACAATGCGTCTCAACCACCAGGCCGATCACCGCGCCCGCGTGGATATCGAGCACACCCTGTTCGATCAGGTAGCGATTGACCGCGGTATCGAAGTAGCTGTAGTACTGAACATTGTTGATGTGGCCGTATATATCGTTGTCCATCCAGCGCGTGCCGATGGTCGTGAAATAACGATAATCCTGTCGTTTACCCGGTTCTTGCCTGGCGGTCATGCGAACTTCCCGTAGTTGCCTGATCAATCGAATCGATGGTACGTCTTGCAAACGTCGGTGCCGAATTTCGTTACAGTTTAATCGGTTATTAAATCCATTACATTCCCGCCCTGTCGGTAATCAAGCGAAATCCACCCAATCTATCGAAATGAACACCGGGCTCAGGGTCTTCAGCCTCATCTCGCCTTGCCGGACTCGAAGCTGTCGAGACCCGAACCGATTCGAGCGCCTAACAATGGAGCACGGGCTACTCTGCGCCAGAGATTGTTTTGTCGACGCGGGCCGACCGCCATCGATATCCGCAGGACCGCGGTTTTCTATCAGACTCGCCAGGATCGTTCGAAACCCGTTTTCCGGGGTTGAATCGGAAGGTGGAACTGGCTCACAGATTTGGCAATTCAACTGGTTTTTCTAACCCATTTGGGTTAAGAATGGATAAACAAACAGAGTGATACGAGATATGGATCGTCGGCGTTCTTCCCATATCGTGCCGGAAATATATGAGGCAAGCATAGACCCAGTTCACTGGGATTATGTGGTCTCGATGATCGCAAAACTGACAAAATCCAGTTCCGCGTGCCTGTATTACAGGAACAAGGCAACAAATATAGCAACGGCGATTGCGAATTACGGGCTTAACGACGACCAAATCGCAGGGTTTGACAAACATCTCGATTCGCTGGACCAATTACTTTCCGCCGGCGAAAAATTTAATCCCGACGAAGCCGCATTCAGGCTCCTGGATGCGCATGACAGTCCTTCCACGTCCGCAGAATCCGCCATATATGAGGCCTGGATGGGACCGAACAACTTTCACTACATAGGCGGAGCACAATTTGTCGATACCGAAACCCACAAGGCCGGATTAATCATACTGCGGGGTAAAAAGGACGACGGCTGGAGCGAAGGCGAGATACGGGTGATCGATGAAATTTTGCCGCACTTGAATCGGGCTCTGAAAATACACTCGGAATTCACGCATTTACGGCTAAAGCAGGACGCGCTGTTGAAAGGCCTGGACCGCTTCGTCATCGGCCTGATCCTCTACGACCGAAATGCTCGTCCCGTGTATATCAATCCAACCGCACGGACGATCATCGAGACGCATCCGGCGCTGGACATGCACGACGGCGATTTGCTGCTGGTCAACGCCGAGGACGAAAAAAACCTGCGTAAAACGATCATCGAAACTGCCGAAATCGATCCGGACGACTCGTGGCGGCAAAGTGTCGCCATCGGAATCACGCATCCCGATGCCGAGTTGCCATTACCCCTGCTCGTCACCCCCATGCACGCTCACCTGATCACCACCGACCTGGATTACGAGGGCGCGCGGGTTGCGGTATTTCTCAGCGATCCCAATCTACAACAGCCCATTTCGATCGATAGCCTGGTTAGTGTCTATAATCTGACCCCTTCCGAGGCTCAGGTAGCAATCAGTCTCGCCAACGGTCACAGCATCGACCAGATTGCCCACAAATCGAATCACAGCGCCCATACGATTCGGTCCCAGTTGAAGTCGGTATTTCGCAAGACCGGGGTTTCCCGGCAAAGCGAACTCATAAAGCTATTGTTAACCGGCCCTTTCGCGCAAAGAAGGCGATCCGTCGCTGTATAAACGAGAACCCGGGACCTGGCAGTAATTTGCCCGGCGTCAGTTGCTGACCGGGCGTATTCAGGCACCCCTGCCTCCGGGAACGTTCGGCTTCTCGTTGCTCACCTGCCGACCGTCGAAGCTGCCAAATATCGGTCCGCCATCGGAGTATACTTTATTACAACCGGCAAACTAGTATCCTGGCAACGGGGCTGGTAATCTGTCGGCCCAGCTCAATTAGTCGTAACTTTAAACGAGGAGAACACCATGAGCGAAGCAACCAGTACAGTCGATAACGGTGTCAACGTAGAAGCGCTGCTCGGTGCACGCGAGGCCCTGACCGAAACCCCCGAAGGGGCCAAGTTCAACTGGCGTGCGACCTGCAAATGGATAAACGGCACGCATAGCCACTCGACGGTCAAGAGCTTTTTCGGTCTCGGCGAGGAACAGACTCACAGAACCGAATTTTCCTTCGATGCCGATCATCCAGAAATCTTCGCCTCCGAGGATCACGGCGCCACCCCGGTGGAACTCGTACTCGTGGGTCTGGCCAGTTGTCTGACCGCGGGCGTCGCGGCGGTAGCACAGCACCGCGATATTCAGCTCAAATCGGTCAAGGCAACCCTCGAGGGCGGCATGGATATCCAGGGAATTCTCGGTATCGATGCCGATGTTCGTAACGGATTCGACGGCATCAAGGTCAGCTACGATATCGACGCCGACGCCTCGGAAGACGATATCAAGGCTGTGGTCGCGCAGTCGCAAAAGCGCTCGGCGGTTTTCGACATCGTGACCAATCCGACCAACGTGACCGTCGAGGTTCACAAGGTATAGCAACCGGTATTACAGCCGTGGACGGCCTTGCCAGCACATTCTGCAAGGCCGTTGCCGGTCCGCGTGGAGCCAGCAGCCGAGTCGCCGAAGATTGAAATCTATCAGTTGCGCTATCATCGGGGCCGGTCATGCCGGCCTCGCCATGAGCCGTTGCCTGTCCCGGTATTCGATCGATCATGTCATCTTCGAACGCGGCCAGATCGCCAACTCGTGGAAGCGCGAACGCTGGGATTCGCTGCGCCTGCTGACCCCCAACTGGCAGGCCCGCCTGCCCGGCTTCGAATACGACGGCGATGATCCGGACGGTTTCATGACCATGCCCGAAACCGTCGCTTTCATCGAGTCTTACGCCGAATTGATTTCGGCCCCGGTCCTGGAGCACACCGAGGTCACCTCCTTGACCCGGGACAATGATGCCTACCTGATCCGGGCAAATGACGATCAATGGACGAGCAAGGCCGTGGTCATCGCGAGCGGCGCCTGCAATCTGCCGAGCAAACCCGCGATTGCGGATTCACTTCCCGCGCGAATCGAATCGATTGCAACGATCGACTACCGAAACCCCGATCAGCTCGACCAGGGGGGCGTGCTGGTAGTCGGGGCCTCGGCCTCCGGCCTGCAGATTGCGGAAGAAATTCATCGCTCCGGGCGCCCGGTAACGCTCGCGGTCGGCGAACACGTGCGCCTGCCACGGACCTACCGTGGCCGTGACATACAGTGGTGGATGGATGTCAGCGGTATCCTCGACGAGCGCTACGACGAGGTCGACGACATCGTGCGCGCGCGCAACCTTCCATCGCCGCAACTGGTCGGATCCCCGCAAAGGGAGAGCCTCGACTTGAATCGGCTCACCGGGCTCGGCATCCAGTTGCGCGGTCGGCTCAGCGGTATAGACGACGACCGTTTGCTGTTTTCCGGATCCCTGCGTAACGTTTGCGAGCTCGCGGATCTTAAAATGAAACGACTGCTGAACACGGTTGACGAATGGGTCGAACAGCAAGGTTTGAACGGGGAGTTCGATCCACCCGAACGCTATCCCGCCACCGAGGTCGAGGCATCGCCACCGCTGATGATGAGTTATTCCAGGGACGATATTCGAAGCGTGGTCTGGGCCACGGGATACCGACCGGACCTGAGCTGGCTGCACTTGCCGGTACTCGATCGCAAGGGAGGCATTCGACACGACGGGGGAGTGGTCGTCGATGCCCCGGGCCTTTACTACATGGGTGCGACTTTTCTTCGCCGCCGCAAGTCGAGTTTCATTCACGGCGCCGGGGACGATGCCGCCGATCTCGCCCAGCACCTGGCCGCCTTTCTCGGCGCCGATACTCTCGAACGATAAGCTCCCGGCTGACAACCGACCCGGTTTCTCCGAGTCGCTGCGATTTGCCCGCAAAACAGCTTAACCGTCGCCGCTTCGGCATCGGGACCGGCGACTTCCCGAACGGCCCGGATTCCCCGGGCGCTCGCCGAAAACGCATACCTCTGGCGAGTTCTCCCGAGTCTCGATAATTCGCGTATTTCGCGGGTAAATTCCGCCATCCGGCCCGCTCCAGACCAGTGGCCGCGACGAGCAGGATTATTCGGCCTCGTCCCCTGTTTCGACCAGCGGAAAGTGGCAGGTGAACCGGTGTCCCGATGCCCGCTCGGTCACCAGCGGAACCTCGGTCTTGCAGCGTTCCCGCGCATAGCGGCAACGGGTGTGAAAATCGCACCCGGAGGGACGGTTGAGCAGACTCGGAACCTCGCCCGTGATCGCCACGTGCTCGCGCCGCCGGTCCGGGTCCGGTTGTGGCACGCCTCGCACCAGCGCCTCGGTATAGGGATGCGCCGGATTTCGAAAAATTGCCTCCGATTCACCCTGCTCGACGATCCGCCCGAGGTACATGATCGCGAGCCGGTCGCTGATGTGGCGCACCACCGGCAGGTTGTGTGTGATGACCAGGTAACCGAGCCCGTGTTCGCGCTGCAGGTCGGCCATCAGGTTGAGTATCTCCCCCTGCACCGACACGTCGAGACCCGCGGTGGGCTCGTCGGCGATGATCAGCGCCGGCCGCAGCGCCAGCGCGCGGGCGACGCCGACCCGGCGCGCCTGCCCGCCAGAGAGTTCGTGCGGGTATCGCGACAGCAGGCCGCGCGACAGGCGTACCAGGTCGCACAGGCGCTCGGCTTCTTCGTCCAGGTCCCGTCCGCGCAGGCCGTGGATCTCGAAGGGTTCGGTAATCAGCGCGCGGACCGACTTGCGCGGACTCAGCGAACCTATCGGATCCTGGAACATCATCGCCATGTCTCGGCGTAGCGGCTTGAACCGGCTTTCCTGAAGATTCCGAACCTGCTGGCCCTCGAAAAACACGTCACCCGATTCGGCTCGGACCAGGTTCAGGATTGCGCGGCCGATTGTCGTCTTGCCCGAACCGCTCTCGCCGACAAGACCCACGGTTTCTCCGGGCCGAACGCCGAGCGATACATCGAGCACGGCATCGACGAACGGGTCGCGGACCCGCTCTGCGAACGCCTTGAGCATGCCCATGGTGCGAAAGCGGACGTTCAGATCCGATACCTCGAGCAGGCTTTTGCCCTCCTCCGCCTGCCAACGCCCCTGTTCTGCGGGGGAGCCCTGCCCATCGTCCGGGTCGCCGACCGTGACGACCTCGGGCGGCGGCGGCCAGCCCGGATCGACATACGGGCCGTCGAGCAGGTGGCACAGGGCACGGCCACCGCCATCGATGCGCACCGCCGGTGGGACGGTTTGGTGGCAAACGTCCATGACCCGCTGACAGCGCGGCGCGTAGACGCATCCGGGCGGCGGCTTAACCAGGTCCGGAATATCACCGGGAATGACCGGCAACTTGCGCGAGCGCCGGGTGATTCGCGCGGGGTCGCACTCGAGCAGCGCGCGCGTGTAGGGATGCCGCGCGCGGTGGAAGATATCGTGCACGCTGCCGGTTTCGACTACCGTGCCGGCGTACATGACTACGACCTCGTCGCAGAGCTCGGCGATCAGGCCGAGATTGTGCGATACCATGACGATAGCCGATTCCATTTCTTCCTGCAGCGCCCGCAGCAGGTGGATGATCTGCGCCTCCATGGTCACATCGAGCGCGGTCGTCGGCTCGTCGGCGAGCAGCACGGCCGGGCTCGTCAGCAGCGCCATTGCGATGCCGGCCCGCTGGCGCATGCCGCCGCTGAAGTGATGCGGGTACTGGTCGATACGCGAACCGGGATCCGGGATGCCGACCTTGCTCATCATTTCGACCGCCATGCGGCGCTTGTCGTCGGCCGACAGGTTGCGCCGCCGGTAGAGGATATCGAGCATTTGCTGGCCGTAGGTCAGCACCGGTATTTGCGATGTCATCGGGTCCTGGAAGACCACCGAGATGTCTTCGCCGCGAATCGCGCGGTGCGCGTCCTCGGAAAGCTTCAGCAAGTCGCGCTCGGCGTAGCGAATTTCGCCGCTGGGTACCCGCGCGTTGCCCGCCAGCAGGCCCAGCAGCGCCCACAGGATCGTGCTCTTGCCCGAGCCGCTCTCGCCGACGATGCCGACGATGCGGTCGCGCGGAATTTCGAAGCTGACATCGCGCAGGGCCTGCACACGCCCGCGCGGCGTCAGGAAGTCGACCGACAGGTTGCGGATGTCGAGCACGTTGCCCATCTTCAGCGCCCCTTGCTCATGCGCGGGTCGAAGACGTCGCGCAGCGCTTCGCCGAGGAATGTGAAGCCGAGCGTCGTCAGCACCAGCGGGATACCCCCGGCGACGACCATCCACGGCGTGTCGCGGATCACGAGGTAACCCTCGTTCAGAATCGTGCCCCAGCTCGCGGTCGGCGGCAGAACGCCGAGCCCGAGAAAACTCAGACCCGCCTCGACAGTGACCACGACCGGAACATCCATCGCGGCCAGGATCAGCAGCGGTCCGGCGACGTTGGGCATGATGTGGTGCAGCAGCACGCGCGGCATGCCGGCGCCGAGCGAGCGCTCGGCGAGGATGAATTCCTCGCTGCGGATGGCGAGCGTACTGGTGCGCGCCATGCGCGCGTATTGCGGAATCGAGGTCACGATGACGATAGCCAGCACCAGTTCCAGGCTGGGACCGGTGAGCGCGACCGTGGCCAGCGCGAGCACGATGGTCGGAAACGCGCGCACCGTATCGAAAATCAGCAACAGCAGGTTGTCGAGCCAGCGCGGTCCGTAGCCCGCCAGCATGCCGAGCAAGAGCCCGATGACGAGCGCCACCGACACGCCGATCGCGGCAACCTTGAGCGCCACCCGGCCGCCGTGGAGCACACGTGAAAAAGTATCGCGGCCGAGCTGGTCGGTGCCGGCGAAATGGTCCAGCGTCGGCCCGGAAAGCCGCGCCGGTATATCGAGCGCGTTGGGGTCGTAGGGGGAGAAAAATGGCGCGAAAATCGCGCTCGCGAAAAAGGCGAGGACGAGGATCAGGCCGAACATACCCTGCCAGTTGCGCAGAAAGGTTACCAGCAGCGCATGGCGTTCGCGCGACGCCGATTCGCGCACCGCGATCTCGATCGGGACACCCGCGGTATCGAGCACCGGGACGCCGGTATCAGAGCGTTTCACGGACACGGGGATCGAGCCAGGCTACCGCCAGATCGGAGATCAGCGTAATGATGATATACAGGGAGGTCGTGATCAGCACCGCTCCCTGCACCACGGGAAAATTGCGCGCGTTGACCGTGTCGTAGATCAACTTGCCGACACCCGGCCGGGCAAAGATGATCTCGGCGAACACGGTACCCGACAACAGCCCGCTGAACCCCATGCCGATCAGCGTGATCGTCGGCAGGATCGCGACGCGCAGCGCATAGCGGAACACGATCCGGCGTGGTGGCAGGCCGAAGGCACGCGCCGAGCGGATGTAATTCTCACCCATGACCTCGAGCATCGACGCGCGCACCATGCGTGCGAGGTAACCGACCCAGCCGAGGCCTACCGCGAATGCTGGCAATACCAGGTGGGAGGCCTGATCGAGCGTGTCGCCGGGCTCGCCCGCGCCGATCGCCGGCAGCCAGCGCAGCGCGATCGCGAAGATCAGCAATGCCCAGATCGACACGAGGAAGGATGGCACCGCGATCGTGCCGACCGACAGCAGACCGGTGACGCGGTCGAGGATGGTGTTCGGACGCACCGCGGAAAGGCAGCCCAGCGGTATACCGAGGAGTACGGCCCAGCTCAGGCTCGCGACCACGAGGACGAGGGTGAAACCCATGCGGTCCATGACGGTCTCGGTTACATCGCGGTCGGAGAAGACGTCGACGCCGAGATCGCCCATCGCGGCATTCTTGACGTAAATGAAAAACTGCACTACGACCGGTTCGTCGAGGTGCATCTTGGCCGAGTAGCGGGCCACGGCCTCGGGCGTCGCCCGCGTCCCCAGTGCAATCGTCGCCGGATCGCCCGGAATCAGGTGCAGCAGAGAAAACAAGACGAGCACGACGGCGACGACGACGGCGGCCGACAGGGCGAGCCGCTTGATCAGGTAAATGATCACGCGCCCGCTCCGCGCTGCCCGTCGACCGCCTTCGTGACCGTCATCATAGGCGAACCACTGCCCCGACTAGCGCCGGACCTGCGCTACGCCTTCTTGAACAGGCGGTAGTTGAGTTCGCCGGACGGCGCCGCGTTGACCTCGACACTCGCGCGGTGCGCGAATGTCTCGGGTTCGTGGTTGATCCAGACGTAGGCTCCGGTCTCTTCCATGATTTCCTGCATGCGCTGGTAGATGACAGCGCGCTTGTCGGGATCGGTCTCCTCGATGCCCTTCTCGTAGAGCAGGTCGTACTCGGGATCGGTCCAGCGCTCCCAGTTCCAGACCCCGACCTGGCTCGAAACGAACCACTGGGTCGCCTCGTAGGGATCCGGCGTGGTGCCGTAACGCATCAGCCACAGCTCGAGGTCCTTCCAGGTGTCGCCCTTGCTCTCCTGGCCCATTTCCCAGAACGGCCCGCTGTCGAGCGGCACGACCTTGACCGTGATGCCGACCGCGCCAAGGTTCGCCTGGATGATTTGCGCGGCCAGCATGCGCTCCTGGTTATTCAGCGTGCGCAGGGTCAGCTGCAGTCCGGAAACGCCGGCCTCGCGCAGCAGGTCGCGGGCACGGGCGGGATCGTAGCTGTAGTATTTCGTGTTCGAGCGTTGCCCGATCAGACCGGGGCAAATGATGCCGTTCGATTTCTGGGTCGTGCCCGAGTAGGCGCCCTGCAATATCGATTCGACGTCGACGGCGCACTGGATCGCGCGGCGCACCGTCTTGTCCTTGAGCTTCGGGTGCTCGGTATTCATGCCCATCCACATGTATTGCAGCTCGCCGGCAACGGTGATCGCCGAGTTCGCCGGCATTTTCTTGTTATATCTCGCGAGCGTGTCGGCGCCGATCTCGGTACAATCGAGTTCGCCCGCCTCGAAGGCCAGTTCCGCCGCCTTGACCTCGGTGATGATATTGGCCTCGACGCGCTCGAAATCGGGTTTCGGGCCTTTCCACAGCGGATTCGGCGTGAAAGTCGCGCGCTGGCCGGGAACCTGGTCGTACTGGTAGGGTCCGCAAATCGCCGGGAACTCGGTGGTGAACTTTCCGCCGGCGGCTTCCACGGCCTTTTCGCACAGCACCGCGCCCGGCCCGTGACACAGCGTAATCATGATAAACGGCGCGAACGGCTTGTTGAGCACGATCGTACCGCTGCGCTCGCCGGTCACGTCGACACGTTCGAGCGCATCGAAATAACCGCCCCAGTCGGTGCCCTTCATGCGTTCGTACGAATACTTCACGTCGGACGCCTTGACCGGGCCGAAACCGTTGCTCCACTCGAGATGGCCGGCCAGCTCGAAGTCTATATGGGTCGGGTCGCGCTGCACGAGGCTCTTGACGAAGTAAGTCGGCCGCCAGCCGAACGAGCTGCCCTCGCGGGTGTAATCGGCGAGGAACGGCAGGCACTGTTTCTGCGATTCGATCTCGGTGCCGCCGCTCATGTAGCCCGGGTCGAGAATATTGTTGTCGCCGTCGAAACGCAGGCGCAGCGTGTTGCCGGCCTGGGCGCGGGCGACACCCGTCAGACCCGGCCATGTCGCGAACGCGCCGAGCGCGGCCGCGGATGTCAGAAAAGTGCGTCGCTTCATCTTGAGATTTTGCATGTCGATCCTCCGCTTGTGGTTTCTGTCATTATGCCGGGGGAATCCGAGACCCGTCCCGGGCGCAATTTCCCCAATAGATTTTTTTAGTATTAAACGCCCATGCCCCCTTTGAGTGCAAGTTCGCGATTACAATAATTCGACGCGGAACCAACGTCGATTCGCGAAATCAAAGCCCGTTTCGCGGGATACGCTCGTGCCACGATTTTTCTTTCACCAGGTCATCGCCTTCCCAGGCTTCGAGTCTGGCCTCGATATGAAACGCCTGGCAGTCCGACGTGAGCCGGGTTTGCGTTCTCGTGCGCAGGTTCCAGTCACCCCTCGACATCGAGTATTCCCAGGCTACCTCGCCGCTGACCGAATCGGGATCCTCGGACGTCACCCGATAAGTTTCGAATCCCTGTTTACGCACCCTCAGGTCTATCGCCTCGATGAGGAATTCGCCGTCACCGTCGCCGACCTGCAGCTCGACGCGGTCCTCCACCATGTCATATTCCACCCGCCAGCGGTTGTCGCCCGGCTCGATAACGCGTTTTTGCAGCGGCGGCGCCGATTCCGGCTGCGCAAAATCGTTCGGCGGATCGTCCCCGTCCGATGCAGCGCGCAACGGCAGTTCGAGCCGCGTATTCTCCGTGTGCAGCGTCATCTCGACCGCTTCGGGCGCCGGCCAGACGAGCGGGAAATAGCTCGTCGACAACGCCAGCCGAATGCGGTGGCCGGCCTCGAACCGTTGCGCCACCGGTTTGAATTCGAGGCGAACGCGGTAACGCTCGCCGGGCAGCAGCGGCTCGGGCTTTTCGTGGCTGTCGCGATGGGTGAGGTTCAGTACGCCGTAGGCGACCCGGGTCGACCGACCGTCGGGATGCACGTCGACCAGGCGCGCGACGAGCTGCGCCGCCGGACGATCGACTTCGAGCTCGGCTTCCAGCGAGGCCGCGCCGGCAATATCGAGCGCGGCTTCGAGCGGGGACGTTTCGAAACACAGGCTCAATGCGTCGTCCGTGCGCTGGTCCCCGGGCTGGTCGCCAGGCTGCGCATAACCGCACCATTTGCCAGCGCCCTGCATGCCGACCCGCAGTGGCGATCGGTGCACCAGCGCCCCCGGCGGCGCGTCTTCGGGGTCCGGGGTCAGTTCGCCGCCGGCTCCGGGATAAAAAAGCGTGACAGTAACATTCGGTGACGGCCACGCGGGTTCGGTTATCCAGCGGCCGGCACGTTCGGCATAGTAGGTAGCCGGCTTCGCAGCGTCCTGCCGGTAGAGCCGCAACACGGGCTCGTCCATGATCCCGGTATCTTGCCGCTTGAGCCAGTGGTTCCACCAGCGCAGCATTTCCTGCAGGAAACCGATCGCCGGTCCGGGCTCGCCGAGGTGCGGATATCTATGCGCCCAGGGGCCGATCAATCCCTTGCGAGGCACCTGTAAATGCTCCACCAGGCGAAAAACCGCCGCGCAGTAGCCGTCTGCCCAGCCGGAAACCGCGTATACCGGCACCTGGATGCGCGCGAAGTCCTCGCACACCGACCCGTGCTTCCAGAATTCGTCGCGGCGCTGGTGTTCGAGCCAGTTTTTCAGCCACAGGCCGCTGTTTTCGAGCCGCTCGAGCCAAAGCTTCCGCCAGCCATCGGGATTATGACGCGGGTCCGGCGGCAGGGTGTTCCTGCCGAACATGATCGATGCCCAGGAAAGCTGTTCTCCCAGCAGGCAGCCGCCCATGTAATGCACATCGGTGGCATAGCGGTCGTCGGTGGAACAAAGCGAGATCACGGCCTTAAGTGCCGGCGGCCGCATCGCCGCGACCTGCAGGCCGTTGAAGCCACCCCAGGAAATCCCCACCATGCCTACGTTACCGTCGCACCATGCCTGATCGGCGATCCATTGAATTGCATCGTAACCGTCCTGTAACTCCTGCGACAGGTACTCGTCCGGCATCAGGCCCTCGGAGTCGCCCGCGCCGCGCAGATCCAGGCGAACCACGGCATAGCCGTGACCGGCGATGTACGGATGCATGGCTGCATCGCGACTGGCCGTCAAATCGTTCTTGCGATAGGGGATGTATTCGAGAATCGCCGGCACCGGCTCGGTCTCGGCCTGTTTCGGCATCCAGATACGCGCAGCGAGCCGGCAACCGTCCGGCATCGCCACCCACTGGTGTTCGATCTCACGGACCTCGAAAGGAAACTTGTCGACGATCTTCATGCCACCATCCTCAGCCGATAGAAATGCCGTCACGCACCCGGCTATTTCGACCCATGAGGCGTTAAAAAGCAATTTCGCATACTTGCGCTACTTGACACTCTTCTGGTATCAAGGCGCGATATAGCCATGGAAACCTACTTCGCCCGCAACCTCGAAATTCTATGCAGTTACTATCCGTCGATCGCGGAAGTCTGCCGCCAACTGTCGATCAATCGTCAGCAATTCAACAAGTACCTCGCCGGCCAGTCCCGGCCGTCCCGGCACAACATGCGGCGTATCTGCGATTTCTTCGGCATCACCGAATCGGAAATGCTACTGGAGCCGGATCGCCTGGAGCAGATAGTCGGCCTGAGGCGGCGTCCGATCAACGACGACCGCCTCGATCTGCCGATGCGGCACCTCGAAAACCTGTACGCGGTGAGCGGCTCGCTCGAACGTTACGTCGGATATTACTACCGTTATTTCTTTTCCTTCGGCAACCAGGGAAGAATCATCAAGTCGTTATGCGTCATCAGCGAACGGGCGGGTCGGTACTACTGGAAGAATATCGAGCGTATCCGCATATCCGACGCACCCCGAACGATTACCACCAACAAGTACGAGGGGGTTGTATTCCTGATTGCGGACCGGATCTTCATCATCGAATACGAAACGCTGCTGCGCAATTCGATTACCCAGATGACGCTTTACCCGAGCTACCGTACCCGTGTGGACCGATTGCTCGGAATACAGACCGGTGGCCCGGTTCGGCGTGGCCGAAAACCCGGCGCGTCCCGGGTTCTACTCGAATATCTGGGCCAGGACATCGACATTAGAAAAGCACTTTCGCAATCGGGGCTGTTCGAAAGGGACGATCCCGCCATCCCGGCGACCACGATTGCACTGATTCGCAACGAGATTTCCGCGGATGGTTACGTGCTCGAGGTAGACGAGCCTTGAATCGGGTTCGATCCCGGGCCGATGCCCGGAGTTCGCCGATGGATAAGGGCCGGGCTTCCAGCGGAAACAGTCCCGGGTTGACCGCGTCTCCGCCGACCGCTGTCTTCGGTTCGCAGGTCATGAAGGCGGATAGTTTTATGGTCTGCCTGGTTCGTGTTACATTCGGATATTGTCAATCAGCATCGAAGCAGTGGGGTTGAATCGTCCCGGTCAGCAACAATAGCGATGCCCGGGAACATCGACTGCGAAAATACCCGGTCGGATCGACCTTTAAACCAAGCAAGACAAGTAAGGACGGTGGCTGCCTTGAATAACAAGAATCTCAAAATCGCCGGCGCGATCGCCGTCCTCCTGGGATTGCTCGCTATGCTGTCACCGACCGTAACGGGTATATCGATTGGCATACTGGTCGGCATATTGGTATTGCTGGCCGGGCTGGTCAGAATCATCTGGGCTTTTCGCGCGCAGGACCTCGGGCGCGGGTTGCTGCTATTCGCCATTGGCGGAATTACCTTTGTCGCCGGCCTGGCGATGATTACCCACCCCATGTTTGCATCCGGCGTACTGACCGTCATCCTGACGCTCTATTTCATTCTTGACGGTGCAGCCGAGTTTGCATCCGGTTACTTCATGCGCCCCGCTGCGGGCTCGGGATGGCTGATGTTCGCGGGTACCGTCTCCATGCTGCTGGGGTTGATGATCTGGTCGCAGTTTCCGCTGTCGGGGGCCTGGGCCGTCGGTATTTTGCTCGGCATCAAGCTGCTGTTCATCGGCCTGATCACGATTACCGTGGGCCACTCCCGGGCCAAGCGCTAGACCGGCGAACCGATCAGGGCCTGTCGGCAGGTACGAGAATCCCGTAGGGGAATATTTATCCCGGGGAAATATCGCGGCGATTCTATCCTGTCGGCAGCCCGGGCGCTGCGCCACCTCTGCTATGCCTCGTACCAATCGTCAGCATTGTCATCGCATCCTTTCGTCCGCACATGCGCGTATACTCGAAATCAAGGTCACCAGTTGATCTGAATCCGTAGTCGCCATAAGGCAAGTTTCGTAATTTGCCCTATATGGGTGATGACTTTCCCCGGCAAAAATGATATTCCGAATAGATTCGGTAACCTCAGCGAGAAAAATCGGTGCCAGATGCCGATTCGCCGGGAAAACAGTCGTTTATTCAAAGATGAATCACGGATTTTACTGTTCACGAATATTAATGTATCGAACAACGGAAGAGCGGGATATTGAAATTATGATCAGGAATTTATCGATTGTTTTTAAATGCTTAGCCTGGCTGACATTGATGGTATCTTGTTCCGTTTCCGCGAACGACAGTGCACTGGACGATGCTGTCAAGCGATATTATGCCGGGTTTCCCGACGACGCCGTAAGCATGTTAAAGCCGTTGGCGTTATCGGGAGACGTGGATGCTCAATACCTGCTCGGGAATATTTTATATAGTCTGTCGCAATCGGAATCCTCCTGGTCGAGTGAAGACGCGGTCAACTGGTACAAGATGGCGGCGAATCAAGGTTCGGCCGATGCGAGCTACGCGGTTGGCATAATTTTTCACAAGCGATGGAAACATTCCGGGTCAAAGGAAAATGCAGCGACCGCGATCGCTTACTACGAAAACGCCGTTCGCTTAGGTCAACTGGAAGCTCAGGAACCGCTTCGAAAAATTAAATCTCAGGCCGGAAACGCCCCCGGGGAAGCTGCAACAGCCATGACTGCAAAGGTTCAAAATCCTTCTCCGACCAAACCGGCTGAAACCGGTGAATCGACCATAATAGCCTCTCGTGTTGGCGCCAGGAACGCGGAATCGCCCGCGGAACAATCGATCGATACCGCCAAACCGCCAAGGCAACCGGTAGCGGACGACGATTTATCATCCGTGTCCGCTTCTGCCTCCCAGGTCGAGCGAAACACCGATCTCTCGGACGGGACCGTTGGCCAATCCCGGACTGTGATTACAATCGATGAAGTTGCTTCCTTTTGCAGCCAGTACACGGAATCAGGATTCAGTATCTATGCGGAAACAATCAAAGGTGATCTTTTTACGGGACAGGCGTCTATAGTCGCGATTAATCCCGACCCCGCGAGAACGGGTTCTTATTC
>JASFKL010000054.1:0-15904 GCA_050118655.1 Gammaproteobacteria bacterium
CGGGAAGCCGTTCACGGCGTCCTGCGCCTCGCCGACGACGGCTCGACCGTGACCAGCTACACCTTCGACGACATGACCGACGAAACACTCGTCGCGACGGTCGCCGTGGCGGTCGATCCCCTGAACTCGGGCGACGTCTACGTCGGCGGCGATTTCGACAATCGCATCCTGCGCCTCAACAGCGATGGCACGCGAGATACCGGCTTCGCGGTCGGCAGCGGCTTCGACGGCAGGGTCAACAGCATCGTCCCGGCCAACGACGGTAGCGGCGATATCTATGTCGGCGGCAACTTTACGAGTTACAACGGCAGCCTGGTCAGCGGCCTGGTTCGGCTCGACAGCGACGGCTCGCGTGACGGCGGATTCGTCGCGGCCGTCTCCAACGTGGAAAGCGTCGCGCCGGCGACCGACGCGCCGTGGGTCGGCTATGTGTACAGCGGCGGCAGAACGATACCGACCGCCGCGCGCTGGCAAAACAACGGTCTCCTGGATACGAATTTCGATCCCGCGATCGCCGAGGTTTTCGCCGTCGCGACGGCCTCGGACGCCAGCGGAGATATCTATGCCGGCGGCAACGCGGCAACCGGCGTCGTGCGCCTCAATACCGATGGAAGCAATAACGCGGGCTTCAACGGCAGCGGCTTCGACGCGCGCATCCTCGACATCCTTGTCGCGGGCGACATGACGGGCGATATATACGTCGCCGGCGGATTCACGAGCTACGACGGCGCTTCCGCGAACGGCATCGTCCGCCTCGCCGACGACGGAACCCGAAGAAATTCTTTCGATATTGACGGGGGCTTTACCGACGATACCGGTTCCCCGGCCCCGGTCACCAGCGTCGCGCTCGCCGGCGCCGGCAGCGCCGATATCTACGCGGGCGGCAGTTTCTCGTTCTACGCCGGAGTAAAAAGCAAGGGTATCGCGCGTCTCAACGAAGACGGCTCGCTGGACCCGGCCTTTGCGATCCAGCTCCCCGCGGGAGGAGATTTCTGCAGGAGCGAGGCGTTCTTTATCCTCGAATAGCTGCGCCGGCAACGGGGTCGGCCGCCAGGCGATTCGATTACTGCAGCTGCTGTTCGAGCGCCTTGCGCTGGGCCTCGACGGTTTCCTCGATCAGCGGGGTCACTTCTTTCGCGCGGCTCGTCGCATCGAACTTCACGTCTGCGGCCGTTTTGTCGCCGGAACCGGGCATCGCAGAGGAATATGCCCTGAAAACCAGCAAGGATACGACAAGCAGGGCGCTCAATATCATTATCAATCGCATACAGGGAGTATAGTCCGAAAATCGGCTTGCGTTGGTTTATCGGGCGATGGTGGCAAGCAAGGCGTCGGGGCGAGACCCGAAGGATTCGGCAGACGATTACCCGGTAAAGGTTCTGACGATGTCCAGCAAGCCCTGGACCTTGAATTTCTGCGCGCCTATGACGATCACCTGCTGCGGTTCGACATATTCGTCCCCGAGGGGGACAGGATGCGTATCCGTGAGGATATAAATCCCGTTGGTCGAACCCAGGTCCCGGATACGGATTTTGCCGCCGGTAACGGTCATTTCGGCATGCTTTTTACTGGCTGCCGGATCGCTGACATAAATATGCCCTTCCCGGCCGATAATGAAGTTTCTGCCTTCCAGCGCAGCCAAATCGGCGTCTATCCCGTTGTTCATACTGGTTTTTTCTGAAACACGATACCAAAAGCCTAGTCGCAAAAACCGGCAATGATTGTCTACCGCCGCACATTCGGGCTGTTATCGATCGCCAAACCCCGTGCGCGCCGGCACAAATGCGACGGGCTTCACACCCCGATCAGGCTCCCGGGATCAGCGCCCTGCGATCGCAGGCGGTCGTAATTCACCGAACCTTTGATTCCTGAGTGGCTAGGCGACCTTGACCGGGAAGGCCTTGTCGGCAGCGGAGGTGTAGTTCTCCATCTCGTTGAAATTGAGATAGCGGTATACGTCGTCGGCCATGGTATCGATATCCGCGGCGTATTGCAGGTATTCTTCCATGGTCGGGATCTTGCCGAGGATCGCGGACACCGCGGCGAGTTCGGCGGAGGCCAGGTAGACGTTGGCACCCTTGCCGAGGCGGTTCGGGAAGTTGCGCGTCGAGGTCGACACCACGGTCGAGTTTTCCGCCACCCGCGCCTGGTTACCCATGCATAGCGAGCAGCCCGGCATCTCGGTTCGCGCACCCGTGCGGCCGAAGATACCGTAATAACCCTCGGCCGTAAGCTGCGCCTCGTCCATCTTGGTCGGCGGCGCGATCCACAGGCGCGTGGGTACCGGAGTGTCGAGCCTGTCGAGCAGCTTGCCCGCGGCGCGGAAGTGACCGATGTTGGTCATGCAGGAGCCGATGAAAACCTCGTCTATTTTATCGCCCGCAACCTCGGATAACGGCTTGATGTCGTCGGGATCGTTCGGGCAGGCGAGCAGCGGCTCGGTGATTTCGGCGAGGTCGATCTCGATGATCTCGGCATACTCGGCGTCGTCGTCGGCCTCCATCAATACCGGGGCGGCGAGCCATTTTTCCATTTCCTCGATGCGGCGCGTAATCGTGCGCTCGTCGCCATAGCCCTCGCTGATCATCCACTTGAACATGACGATGTTCGAATTCAGGTACTCGATGATCGGCTCCTTGTCGAGCTTGACCGTGCATCCCGAGGCCGAGCGCTCTGCCGAGGCATCGGATAATTCGAAGGCCTGCTCGACCTTGAGCTGCGGCAAGCCCTCGATTTCGAGCACGCGCCCGGAGAAGACGTTCTTCTTGCCCTGCTTTTCGACGGTCAGCAAGCCGCGCTGGATCGCCGCGTAGGGAATCGCGTTGACCAGGTCGCGCAGCGTTATGCCGGGCTGCATTTCGCCCTTGAAGCGAACCAGCACCGATTCCGGCATGTCGAGCGGCATCACGCCGGTGGCCGCCGCGAACGCGACCAGGCCCGAGCCCGCCGGGAACGAAATTCCGATCGGGAAGCGGGTATGCGAATCGCCGCCTGTACCGACCGTGTCGGGCAGCAGCATGCGGTTCATCCAGGAATGAATTACGCCGTCGCCCGGGCGCAGCGAAATCCCGCCGCGATTCTGCATGAAATCCGGCAGCGTATGGTGGGTGATCACGTCGACCGGCTTCGGATAGGGCGCGGTATGGCAGAAAGACTGCATCACCAGGTCGGCGGAAAAGCCGAGGCAGGCCAGATCCTTGAGTTCGTCGCGCGTCATCGGCCCGGTGGTATCCTGCGAACCGACCGTGGTCATTTTCGGCTCGCAGTACATGCCCGGACGCACGCCGCGCAGGCCGCAGGCCTTGCCGACCATCTTTTGCGCCAGCGTATAACCCTTGCCGCTGTCTTCGGAGGCGCGCGGCTTTTCGAACAGGTGGGAGTCGCCCTTGCCGAGCGCCTTGCGCGCGCGCTCGGTGAGCCCGCGGCCGATGATCAGCGGAATTCGACCGTCGGCGCGCACCTCGTCCTTGAGCACGTTGGTGGCGAGCTCGAAGGTCGCGAGCACGGCGCTGCTGTCGTGGCGCGTGACCTTGCCTTCATAGGGATAGACGTCGACGATATCTCCCATATTCAAATTCGAGACATCCATTTCGATCGGCAGGGCGCCGGCGTCTTCCATTGTATTGAAAAAAATCGGCGCGATCTTGCCGCCGAAGCAGTAACCGCCGTTGCGCTTGTTGGGAATGAAAGGAATGTCCTCGCCCATGTGCCAGAGCACCGAGTTGGTGGCCGACTTGCGCGACGAACCGGTGCCGACCACGTCGCCGACGTAGGCGACCGGAAAACCGAGCTCTTTCAATTCGGCGATCTTTTCCAGCGGCTTGTCGGTAAGCCCCTCGCGCGGGTTCTTCAGCATCGCGTTGGCGTGCAGCGGGATATCGGGTCTCGACCAGGCGTCCTGCGCCGGCGACAGGTCGTCGGTATTGGTCTCGCCGGGCACCTTGAATACGCTGACGGTAATTTTCTCCGGCAACTCGGGTTTGCTCGTGAACCACTCGCCGTCCGCCCAGGATTCCAGCACCTGGCGCGCGTAAGCGTTGCCGGCCTCGGACTTCTCCACCACGTCGTGAAAGGCGTCGAACACCAGCAGCGTATGCGACAACGCGGCGACCGCGGCGGGCGCGGTTTCGTCGTCATCGAGGCAGGCGATCAACGGCTCGATATTGTATCCGCCGAGCATGGTGCCGAGTATCTCGACCGCCCGCACCCTGTCGATCAGCGGCGACGAGGCCTCGTTGCGCGTGATCGCGGCAAGAAAGCCGGCTTTCACGTAGGCCGCCTCGTCGACGCCGGCCGGTACATGGCGGGTCAGCAATTCGAGCAGGAATTCTTCCTCGCCTTCCGGCGGCTGCTTAAGCAGTTCGACCAGTTCTGCGGTTTGCTGCGCATTTAGCGGCTGGGGCGGAATGCCTTCCGCCGCGCGCGCCTCGGCGTGTTCGCGGTATGCTTCAAGCATCTTGGTAATCTCTTGGTTATGCGGACGTTTTACCTATATGTGCACCAGCTCAGCGCTCGTCAATGGGTACGTACTCGAGATCGATGGCGCCGGTGTAGAGCTGGCGCGGGCGCCCGATCTTGGCGTCCTTGTCTTCCATCATCTCGCTCCATTGCGAGATCCAGCCGATGGTGCGCGCCATCGCGAAGATCACCGTGAACATGTTCATCGGAATGCCCATGGCGAGGAATATGATCCCCGAGTAAAAATCGACGTTCGGGTAGAGGTTGCGCTCCACGAAGTAATCGTCCTCGAGGGCGACCTTTTCCAGCGCCATCGCGGTTTCCAGCAGTTTCTTCTGCTCGCCGCTGGTCTCCATTTCGTTGAGCAGCTTGTGGCAGATTTCGCGCACCAGCTTGGCCCTCGGATCGTAGTTCTTGTAGACCCGGTGGCCGAAGCCCATCAGGCGGAAGGAATCGTTCTTGTCCTTGGCGCGATCGACGAAGGCCTGCAACGGCTTGCCCGACTCGTTGATATCGATGAGCATGCGGATCACGGCCTCGTTGGCGCCGCCGTGCGCGGGGCCCCAGAGCGCGGCGATTCCCGAGGCCACGGCCGCGAACGGGTTGGCGTCCGACGAGCCCGCGAGACGCACGGTCGAGGTCGACGCGTTCTGCTCGTGGTCGGCGTGCAGGATCATGATCAGGTCGAGCGCCTTGGCGAGCAGCGGATCGGGGGTGTATTCCTCGGACGGCATCGAGAACATCATGTAGAGAAAGTTCTCGGTGTAGTTCAGCGAATTGCGCGGGTAGACGAACGGTTTGCCGTTGGCGTAACGATAACTCATCGCGGCGATGGTCGGCATCTTGGCGACCAGCCGGTAAGCCGTGATCAGGCGATGCTCGGCGTCGTGTATGTCCATGTGGTCGTGGTAAAAAGCTGCCAGCGCGCCGACGCAGCCGACCATGATCGCCATCGGATGCGCGTCGCGGCGGAAACCCGTGAAGAAGCGGATCATCGCCTCGTGCAGCATCGTGTGACGGGTTACGGTGTTCTCGAATTCATCCAGTTCGGCTCTCGAAGGCAAGCGATTGTTCAACAGCAGGAAACAGACTTCGAGGTAGGAGCTGTGTTCGGCGAGCTGTTCGATCGGGTAACCGCGATACTGCAAAACGCCCTTGCCGCCGTCGAGAAAGGTAATCGCGCTCGAGCAGCTCGCGGTCGACATGAACCCGGGGTCGTAGGTGAAGTAGCCGAGTTCCTTGTACAACCGGCCGATGTCGATTACCTTGGGCCCCGCGGTCGGGGTATAGAGCGGTAGCTTGACTTCCTTGCCGGTCGCGTCGTCGATCAGGGTAACGGTTTCTTCTTTACTCATAGCTTGTCCTCAATAAATCAAGATGCCGCCCGTCAACCGTGGTTTTATTATGTGTCAACGGGTAATGCCCGGCCGGCGGCCGGATGGAGCATGGATAGGGGGTTAACTATACCGATTATTGAATAAGGCCGCTAACGGCGAAAACGATTATTGAATTTAATTATCTTCAAAATTAAAAGCCGCAGCCCGCGTAAACAGGGGATTTCGGCCGCCCCGAAAGTGTCGTGAATCGAAATCCGCCAATTGCATTGTTGACAATAACTGCCGATATATGCATATTTTTGCCGAATTAAGCCTGACATTTGCTAGATTGTCGACAATTTATGGCCGCAACCGAACCCAGCCTCGCTGCTCCCGAAGCGCTCGAATCGCCCACCCTGGCGCGCCGAACCTTCGACAGCATCAAGACGGACATCATCAGCGGGGAACTGCCGCAGGGCACCAAAATCGTCGAATCGGACCTCGCGCTCAAGTACGGCATCAGCCGCGGGCCGCTGCGCGAGGCGATACACCGGCTGGAACAGATCAAGCTGATCGTGCGCATTCCGCATGCCGGCTCGCGCGTGATCAGGCTCGACCGCAAGATGATGGAAGACATATACGTGGCCCGGGAATCCCTCGAGGGTATGGCGGCGCGGCTCGCAGCGCGGCTGATGACCGATATCGAAATCGCCGCGCTCGGGGAATTGCTCGATCGGCACGAAGCGGCGATCGGCGAGACCGACGGCAAGGCGTATTTCCAGAGCGAGGGCGATATCGACTTTCACTACCGGATCGCGGCGGCCAGCCGGAACCGCTGGATTCTGGAAAACCTGAACGGCGAACTCTACCAGCTGATACGCATGTGCCGCCGCCAGTCGGGCCAGGTGCCGGCGCGCGCGCAGCTCGCGCTATCCCAGCATCGCCAGATCGCGGCTGCGATCGCGGCGCGCGACGAGGAACTCGCCGAAATCCTGATGCGCCGTCACATCAGCGGCGCCTGGAATACCGTTAAAAACCTGCTCGAGGATCAAGATGACTGAAGCGATTACCCCCGGGAATAAACTGCGCGCCGCGGCGGCCGGCAACGATCCGCTGCAGGTCGTCGGCACGGTCAACGCCTACTTCGCGATCATGGCCGAGAAAAGCGGCCACCAGGCGATCTATCTGTCGGGCGGCGGGGTTGCAGCCTGCTCGCTCGGTACGCCCGATCTCGGCATCAGCACGCTGGCCGACGTGCTCGAGGACGCGCGCCGGATTACCGACGCGAGCCGCCTGCCGCTGCTGGTCGATGTCGACGTCGGCTGGGGCGGCGCTTTCAATATCGCGCGCTGTATACGCGAAATGATCCGCGCCGACGTGGCCGGCGTGCATATCGAGGACCAGGTCATGCAGAAACGCTGCGGCCACCGGCCCAACAAGGCGATCGTCTCGAGCGCCGAGATGGTGGATCGCGTCAAGGCCGCGGTGGATGCGCGCAGCGACGAGAGTTTCGTGATCATGGCGCGCACCGACGCGCTCGCGGTCGAGGGCATGGAAGCGGCGATCGACCGCGCCTGCGCCTGCGTCGAGGCCGGCGCCGACATGATCTTCCCCGAAGCCGTGATCGAGCTCGAACAGTACCGCAGGTTCGTCGATGCGGTGCAGGTACCGGTACTCGCCAATATCACCGAGTTCGGCGCCACGCCGCTGTTTACCACCGCGGAACTGGCCTCGGCCGGCGTCAAGCTGGCGCTATATCCGCTGTCGGCGTTCCGCGCCGCGAGTCTCGCGGCGCTCAACGTCTACAAACACATACTCGACGACGGCACCCAGCAAGCAGTCGTCGACAGCATGCAGACCCGCATGGAACTGTACGATTATCTCGATTACCACGATTACGAACAGAAACTCGACAAGCTATTCAGCGAGGAGACATCATGAGCGACACGCCAGGATTCAAACCCAAGAAATCGGTCGCCCTGTCAGGCACCGCGGCCGGTAATACCGCGATCTGCACCGTCGGCCGCACCGGCAACGACCTGCATTACCGCGGCTACGACATTCTCGACATCGCCGAAACCTGCGAATTCGAAGAGATCGCCTACCTGATCGTGCACGAAAAGCTGCCGACCCGCGACGAACTCGACGGCTACAAGGCGCGGCTGAAGGCGATGCGCGACCTGCCGCACGAGGTCAAGGTGGTGCTCGAACAACTGCCTTCCAGCACCCACCCGATGGACGTCATGCGCACCGGCTGCTCGGCGCTCGGCTGCCTGATGCCCGAGGACGCCGATCATAACGTCGACGGCGCGCGCGAAATCGTCGACCGGCTGATGGCCTGTTTCGGTTCGATGCTGGCTTACTGGTACCACTACAGCCATCACGGCAAGCGCATCGAACTCAACACCGACGACGATTCGATCGGCGGTCATTTCCTGCACCTGCTGCACGGCGAACCGCCGCGCGAATCCTGGGTCAAGGCGATGCACATTTCGCTGATCCTCTACGCCGAGCACGAATTCAACGCTTCGACTTTCACCGGCCGCGTGGTCGCCGGCACGGGTTCCGACATGTATTCCTGCATCACCGCCGCGATCGGCGCGCTGCGCGGGCCCAAGCACGGCGGCGCCAACGAGGAAGCCTTCCGCATCCAGTCGCGCTACGGTTCCGCCGACGAAGCCGAGGCCGACATCCGCGAGCGCGTCGCCAACAAGGAGATCGTCATCGGTTTCGGCCACCCGGTTTACACGGTCAGCGACCCGCGCAACGAGGTCATCAAGCGCCTGGCGAAAAGCCTGTCCGGGGAAAACGGGGAGATGCTGATGTTCGAGGTCGCCGAGCGCCTGGAAACGGTGATGTGGGATCTCAAGAAAATGTTTCCCAACCTGGACTGGTTTTCCGCGGTCTCCTACGACCAGATGGGCGTGCCGACCGACATGTTCACGCCGCTGTTCGTCATTTCGCGCACCTCGGGCTGGGGCGCGCACGTCGTCGAACAGCGCATCGACGGCAAGATCATCCGCCCGTCGGCCAATTACACCGGACCCGACGACCTCGAATTCGTCGCCATTGAGAACAGGACCTGACGCATGAGCAAAGCCGCCGTACTGGACGCCAGTCGTCCCGATTTCGACACCGTCATCCAGGATATCGTCGACTACGTGCTCGACTATGACGTCACCCGCTCCGACGAGGCGATGCAAACCGCGCGTTACGACTGGATGGACAGCATGGGTTGCGCGCTGCTGGCGCTCTCCTATCCCGCCTGTACCAAGCTGCTGGGACCGATCGTGCCGGGAGCCGACATGCCCGGAAGGGGCGCGCGCGTCCCCGGCACGCCCTACGAGCTCGACCCGGTTCGCGCCGCGTGGAACATCGGCGCGATGGTCCGCTGGCTGGATTACAACGACACCTGGCTGGCCGCCGAATGGGGGCACCCGTCCGATAACCTGGGCGCGATACTCGCGCTCGCCGATTACCTGTCGCGCCAGCGCGTGGCCACCGGCGGCGCGCCGTTGTCGATGCGCGACGTGCTGATCGCGATGATCAAGGCGCACGAAATCCAGGGCGTGCTGGCGCTGGAAAACTCTTTCAACCGGGTCGGGCTGTGCCACGTGATGCTGGTGCGCATCGCGTCCGCGGCGGTCGCCTCGCAAATGCTGGGGCTTTCCCGCGAAGAATGCCTGAACGCGGTATCGCAGGCCTGGCTCGACGGTTCGTCGTTGCGCACTTACCGGCATGCGCCGAATACCGGCTCGCGCAAGTCCTGGGCCGCCGGCGACGCCTCGGCGCGCGGCCTGTTCCTGGCTTTCACCGCCGGGCGCGGCGAAATGGGTTACCCGTCGGCGATCACCGCGCCGACCTGGGGCTTCCAGGACGTGCTGTTCGACGGCAAACCGCTGGTGATCAACCAGCCCTACGGCACTTACACGATGGAAAACATCCTCTTCAAGATTTCGTTTCCGGCCGAGTTCCACGCGCAAACCGCGGTCGAGGCCGCGGTAAGGCTGCACCCGGAGGTCATCGGCCGTCTCGACGAAATCGATCGCATCGTCATCAGGACCCAGGAATCGGGCGACCGCATCATCAACAAGACCGGTCCGCTCGACAACCCGGCCGACCGCGACCACTGCATCCAGTACATGGTCGCGATCGGCTTGCTGATGGGCGACCTGCAGGCCGAGCACTACGAGGACGCGGTCGCCGCCGACCCGCGCGTCGATGCGCTGCGCGAGCGGATGGAGGTCAGCGAAGACGAGCGCTTTACGCGCGAGTATCTCGAGCCCGACAAGCGTGCGATCGGCAACTCGCTGCAGGTATTCTTCAGCGACGGCAGCTCGACCGACGAGGTCGTGGTCGACTACCCGGTCGGTCACCGCCGGCGCCGCGAAGAGGGAATCCCGCTGTTGAAGGCCAAGTTCGAGCGTTACCTGCGCGGGCAGCTCAGCGCCAAAAAGGCCGGGCGGATTCTCGAGATATGCGCCGACCAGCAGAGCTTCGAGCAAACCAGCGTACCGCAAATCATGGAATTGCTGCGCGCCTGAAAAACGGGGACAGACCCCGATTTGATCGGCACGAAAACGGGGTCTGTCCCCAATTTATACTGGCCGCGATGAGCGTTCCGAAACACGGCGGCCCGCGAGTACCGGCTGGCGGTTGCCCGGCCGGCGCAAGCCGCGTCGCCAGTGGTCCGCGCGACCCGCAGGTTACGAATTGACCGAAATCAAGGCGCTTTCCGGACGACTCCGCCACGATATCTAAAGGCCTTCATTCCTGGCCATCGGCGATGGCGGGAATTACTATTCATGATTCGCGCCGAAATTATCGACGAAGCGACATGGCAAAAACGAAATCGGTCAACATAGTCGACACCGAAACCACGTGGCAACCGCTCGAGCTGCAGCCGGCTTCGTATGCGATCTGGGAACAGAAATACTGCCTGCGCGACCGCGACGGCAAGGCCGTAGACGACGGCATCGACGGCAGCCTGCGGCGTGTCGCGCACGCGCTGGCCGATCTCGAGGCGACGCCGGAACTCCGCGAGCAATGGTACGAACGCTTCCTGTGGGCGTTACGCCACGGTGCCATTCCGGCGGGACGCATCATGTCGAATGCCGGCGCGCAAGCGCACAAGCCGGCGACGTCGACGATCAACTGCACGGTCTCGGATACGATCGAAGATTCGATGGAGAGCATTCTCGACAATCTCAAGAGAGCGGGTATCACGCTCAAGTCCGGTGCCGGCATCGGTTACGAATTTTCGACCCTGCGCCCCCACGGCGCCTATGTCAGCGGCGCCGGCGCGCATACCTCCGGCCCGCTTTCGTTCATGGATATATACGACCGCATGTGCTTTACGATCGCCTCCGCGGGCGGCCGCCGTGGCGCGCAGATGGCGACCTTCGACATCGGCCACCCCGACGTGGTCGAATTCATCGAGGCCAAGCGCCAGGCCGGGCGGCTGCGCCAGTTCAACCTGTCGCTGCTGATAACCGACGATTTCATGCAGGCGGTGATCGACGACCGCGACTGGCCGCTGGCGTTTCCGCTGGCGCGCGACGAGCCGGGTGCCGCGACGCTCGTCGACGCCGGCGGAGACGGCATCGTCTGGCGCGACTGGCCGATCCGCGACGATTACTTTATCGACGACAGCGGCCGCGTCGCCTGCAAACTGTACCGCCGCGTGCGCGCGCGTGAACTCTGGAACACGGTGATGCGCTCGACCTATGACTACGCCGAGCCCGGCTTCATCCTGATCGACCGCTACAACGAGATGAACAACAACTGGTTTTGCGAAAACATTCGCGCGACCAATCCCTGCGGCGAACAGGGGCTGCCCCCCAACGGAGCCTGCCTGCTCGGCTCGATCGACCTGACCGCCTTCGTGCGCGACGCGTTCGGCGATAACGCCGCTTTCGACTGGCATGGATTTCGCGAAGTGGTCGGGGTGTTTACCCGCATGCTCGACAACGTGGTCGAAATCAACGGCCTGCCACTGCCGCGGCAGCGCGACGAAATCACGCGCAAGCGTCGTCACGGCATGGGTTTTCTCGGCCTGGGTTCGGCGCTTGCAATGCTGCGCATCGCTTACGGCTCGGACGAGTCGCTGAGGTTTACCGAGCGGGCCAGCCGCGAACTGGCGCTGACCGGCTGGCGCACCGGCCTCGAGCTGGCGCGCGAAAAGGGCCCGGCACCGATCATGGACGAGGATTTCGAAATCAGCGAGCGAATGCTAGAACAGCGTCCCGAAATGGAGGCTGATGGCTGGAAGGCCGGTATGGCGATCAAGGGGCGCGAGCTGCATGCACGCTACAGCCGCTACATGCAGCGGCTCGCCTCGGCCGATTCCGAACTGGTTGACCAACTGGCCAAGACCGGTGCCCGCTTTACCCATCACAGTTCGATCGCGCCCACCGGCACCATCGCGCTGTCATTCGCCAACAATGCAAGCAACGGCATAGAGCCGAGCTTCGCGCATCACTACTCGCGCAACGTGATCCGGGACGGCCGGAAGAGCAAGCAAAAGGTCGACGTTTTTTCCCGCGAACTACTCGCCTATCGCGAGCGGGTTAACCCCGAGGCGATGCCGGACAGCGAGGATCCTCGCAAGGCCTTGCCCGACTATTTCGTCAGCGCCGGCTCGATCACGCCTCAACAACACGTCGACGTGCAGGCGGCCGCACAGCGCTGGATCGATTCATCGATCTCGAAGACCGCCAATGTGCCGACCGACTTCGCGTTCGACGCTTTCAATGACATCTACCTGTACGCCTGGCGCAACGGTCTCAAGGGCTGTACCACTTTCCGCTACAATCCAGCCGCGTTCCAGGGCGTGCTGGTCAGGAACGAGGACCTTGCCGGCACTCGCTATCGTTTCACCCTCGCCGACGATAGCGTGATCGAACTGCGCGGCGACGAGGAGGTCGAATACGACGGCGAAATTCATACCGCAGCCAACCTGCACGAGGCGCTCGAGGAAGGCTACTACGGCAAGTTCTGAAACCGGCGCCCGATTCCGAGGCAAGATGACGAAAAAAATCGACCAGAAAATCGTGAAATCGCAGGTGATCGACCCGGACCGCGTCGAAGCTGCCGCCAGCCGCGCCGAAATAATCCATATGCACGAGAACCTGCAACGTCCGGAAGCGCTGCAGGGCACCACCTACAAGATCAAAACGCCGCTGTCGGAGCACGCACTCTATGTCACGATCAACGACATTACGCTCAATCCCGGCACCGAGCACGAAATACGCAGGCCTTTCGAAATCTTCATCAACTCGAAGAACATGGAGCATTACCAGTGGATCGTGGCACTGACGCGAATTCTTTCGGCGGTATTCCGCAAGGGCGGCGACGTGACCTTTCTGGTCGACGAGCTACGTAGCGTTTTCGATCCCCAGGGCGGTTATTTCAAGAAGGGCGGCCGCTACACGCCTTCGATCGTGGCCGAGATCGGCGACGTAATCGAACAGCACATGATCTCGATCGGGATGCTGAAAAAGCAGGAACTCGACGCGCAACAGCAGGAGTACATCGACGCCAAACGCGGTGAAATCGAGGGCCGTTTCGCGCAGCCGACCGGCGACGACGGCTACCCGGCATCGGCCACGCTGTGCAGGAAGTGCCAGACGCGCGCCGTGGTTTTACTCGACAATTGCCTGACCTGCCTGCACTGCGGCGAATCGAAGTGCGGCTGATCCCGACAAAATCCGAGCACGGACCGTAAAAATGGGTAAAAATGGGGACAGACCCCGTTTTATCCAGAAAACGGGGTCTGTCCCCGATTATTCGAACAGGTCGAGGATATCGGCGAGATCCTTTTTGCCGCGCGCGATTTCTTCGAGTTCGAGGCCGTCGAGCTCGTGCGGGAAAACCAGCCATTCGGCGCTTTCGTGCAAGTAATAGTCGGGTTCGAAATCGACCGCGTTCTTCGACGGCTTGTACCAGGGGCAGGCGACGCGGATATCGCCGGGGGTATTCTTGCGGGATAATTCCCGAATCGTCTTGATCAGCGCGTCGACGCTGCGCCCGGAGTCGAACACGTCGTCGACGATCAGCAGCGAATCGTCGGCATTGGCGTTTTCGACCAGGTAGTGCAGTCCGTGCACGCGGATTTCCTTCGACTGTTTGTCGATGCCGTAATACGACGAAGTGCGTACCGCGATATGGTCGGTTTGCATCTGCTTGTATTCGAAATATTCCTGCACCGCGATGCCCACGGGTGTACCGCCGCGCCATATACCGACGATGAAATTCGGGTGGAACCCGTCCTCGTAGATACGGTGCGCGAGCCTGAACGAATCCTCGAGCAATTGCTGCGCGCTGATGAATACCTTGTCCACGACAACCCTCCTCTATCCGCCGGCAATTCTGGCATACAGCCACGTCCCCGACCAGCAATCCGCCTGTCCTCAATTCGGGTCGGTGCAAAATTAACTCCGGACCGATATTTTGACTCTGATCCGAAATTATTCACGCCGATCCGGCGGCGCGCTGCAATAGTTCCGCGGCCAGCCGGTTATGTCGGCGGATCAGCGTATCGAGGTCGAGATCGGGGATGCGTCCCCGCTCGACGACGACGCGCCCGTCGATCAGCGACAGCCAGGCAGCTACCGGCGCGCAGGTGACCAGCGCCGCGATCGGGTCGCTGGCGGCCCCGGCATGCTGGATGCCGTCGATACGATAGGCGACCAGGTCCGCGGCCTTGCCGACTTCGAGGCTGCCAATATCGTCGCGGCCCAGCACCGCGGCGCCGCCGCGGGTAGCGAGCTCGAGCGCCTCGCGCGCGCTGAAGCGGTCGGCGGCGGATTCGAATCCGGGCCAGCCGACGCGCTGTAGCAGCATCGCCTGGCGCGCCTCGCCGAGTAATTGATTGCCGTCGTTGCTGGCCGAACCGTCGACCCCGAGCCCGACGCTGACCCCGGCGTCGCACATCTCGCGAACCGGTGCGATACCCGAGGCCAGTATCATGTTGCTGCTCGGGCAATGGCAGACGCCGCTCGCACTCGCCGCGAGGCGGCCGATCTCGTCGCTATCCGGGTGCACCATGTGCGCGAACCAGACGTCGGCGCCGCTCCAGCCGAGGCTCTCGGCAAAGGCGAGCGGGCGCATGCCGAAGTGCTGTTCGCAGAAGCGGTTTTCGTCGAGCGTTTCGGCGAGGTGAGTGTGCAAGCCGACAGCTGGATGGCGGCGCGCGAGTTCAGCGGTCCGGCGCATCAGCTCGGGGGTCACGCTGAACGGCGAGCAGGGCGCGAGGCCGATGCGCAACATCGAGTAGTCTTGCGGATCGTGGAACTTCGCGATCACGCGCTCGCAGTCGGCGAGAATCTCGTCCTCGTCCTCGCAAATCCTGTCCGGCGGCAGCCCGCCCCGGCTCTGCCCCAGGCTCATGCTGCCGCGCGTCGGGTGAAAGCGCACCCCGAGTTCGCGCGCGGCGCGGATTTCGTCGTCGAGGCGGGCGTCTCCCGGAAAAAGGTACAGGTGATCGGCAACCGTGGTCGCGCCCGACAGCAGGAGTTCGGCGAGACCCAGCCGGGCGCTCGTATAGACGCACTCGGCATTCATTTCCGCCCAGACCGGGTAGAGCGTCGTCAGCCAGTCGAACAGCGACTTGCCCCCGGCGGTGCCGACGGTGCGGGTCAGCGTCTGGAACAGGTGATGATGACAATTGATCAGCCCCGGCACGATGACGCAGCCCCGCGCATCGACGACGCGGTCCGGCTTCGCGCCCCCGGACAGCGCGCGGCGAACCTCGTCACCACTGCCGACAGCCTCGATGACGTTATCCCTGATCAGGATGGAGCCGCCACCGAACTCGCGACGCTCGTCGTCCATGGTCGCCAACACCTCGGCGTTTTCGATCAACAACATCGCCATCGGTCTTCTCTCACCGAGCTTTTGGTCGGATCAAAAGCTCCATATCGGCTAGTTCGGGATCTTGCTGACCACGCCCTCGAGGTAGTAATTCATCTTGTTGAGCTGGTCGTCGTTCATGTTTTGCCCCGCGGGAACGATGGTGTTGCCGTCCTGGTCGATCACCGGCCCGGCGAAAGGATGCAAGGTACCGGCCTTCAGCTGGCTTTCCATGTCGTGAATGCGATTCTGCAATTCCCGGGGAATCACCGGATTCA
>JASFKL010000055.1:0-15876 GCA_050118655.1 Gammaproteobacteria bacterium
TTTACCTGCCGCTTTCACTGGCGCCAGGGCTCGATGGCGATCTGGGACAACCGCGCCACGCATCATTGCGCGCTCAACGATTACCAGGGCGTGCGCCGGCTGATGCATCGCGTCACCATCGAGGGTATCGCGCTCGAGGCCGCGGCGTAGACCGCCGCGGCCCGCCGGTCAGCTCGCCGCCTTGACCTCGTGCATGTAAACGTCCTGCTGCGGGTAGGGTATGGAAATACCGGCCTCGTCGAAGCGGGTCTTGACCTTTTCCAATAAATCCCAGTAAACCCCCCAGTAGTCGGCCGCGTTGACCCAGGGACGGACGTTCAGGTTGACGCTGCTGTCGGCGAGCTCGCCGACGGTCACGGTCGGCGCCGGGTCGGCGAGGATACGCTCGTCGGCGCCGAGGATCTCGACGATGATATCGCGCGCCTGGCCGATGTTGTCGTCGTAGCTGATGCCGAACACCAGGTCGACGCGGCGCGTCGGCAGGGCGCTGACGTTGGTGATGTTGCCATTGATGATCGACGAGTTGGGAACGATGATGCGCTTGTTGTCCGGCGTGTGCATCAGGGTCGCGAACAGGCCGATCTCGTCGACGCTGCCGGCGGTGCCCCCGGCCTCGATGTAATCGCCGATCTTGAACGGCCGGAAGATGATGATCATCACGCCGGCGGCGAAATTGCCGAGCGAATCCTTGAGCGCGAGGCCGACGGCGAGGCCGGCGGCGCCGAGGATGGCCATCAGCGAAACGATGTTGACGCCCAGCGAATCGATTGCGGCCAGCACCACGGCGACCAGCAGCACCACATAGATGATATTGCCGATAAAGCTCACCAGCGTTTCGTCGGTTCGGCCGCGCCGCATGGCTTTCTCGATCAGGTTACTGATTATGCGCGCAATGATCTTACCGACCACGAAAATCGCGATCGCGATGCCGATCTGAATACCCCAGTCGAGCGCGTTCTCAGAGAGCCACGTATTGATGTTTTCCATGTTTTCTCCTTTGGTATTTGGAAGTCTGCGGATTATTCCGCCGGGATTGTCCCATTAAGCGCCGCGTTTGGGGAGTATTTTTATTCGCCGAAAAGGTGATAAAGACGCCGCGGATTGATTATCATGGGCGTCGAATTGCGATCGCCAGCGTCGCCGCGGACGAAATCCGGCAAGTGGACCGCGTTCAGGTAATAGACCCAAGGAGACCCGATGAAAGCAAGCGAACTTTTCGTACGCTGCCTGGAAAACGAGGGCGTGGACTACGTGTTCGGCGTACCCGGAGAGGAAAACCTCGACATCATGGATTCGTTGATCGGCAGTCCGATAAAATTTGTCACCACCCGCCACGAGCAGGGGGCCGCGTTCATGGCCGACGTCTACGGTCGCCTGACCGGCAAGGCCGGGGTTTGCATGTCGACGCTGGGACCCGGCGCCACCAACCTGGTGACCGGGTTTGCCGATGCCAACATGGACCGCGCGCCGATCGTCGGCATCGCCGGGCAGGGCGCGACCACGCGCATGCACAAGGAGAGTCACCAGATACTCGACCTGGTCAACCTGTTCCAGCCGATTTCGAAATACAGCGTGCAGATCCGCGAACCCGAAATCGTCACCGAGATCGTGCGCAAGGCTTTCAAGGCGGCGCAGGCCGAGAAACCGGGCGGCAGCTTCATCGACTTTCCCGAGAATGTCGCGGCGATGGAAGTCGACGGCAAGGAGCCGCTGCGGGTGCAGAGCGCGCGCACGCCGGTACCGCCGCCCGACAAGGTTTCCCAGGCGGCGAAACTGATTTCCGAGGCGCGCTACCCGCTGGTCATGGCCGGCAACGGCGTGGTGCGCGGCAATGCCAACCAGGCGCTGATCGAGTTCGCGGAAAAACTCAACATCCCGGTCGCGACCACCTTCATGGCCAAGGGCACTATGCCTTTTTCGCATCCGCTGTCGCTCGGCACCGTTGGGCTTCAGGCGAGGGACTTCGTGGCTTGCGGGTTCGACCGCGCCGACCTCGTAATCTGTATCGGTTACGACATGATCGAATATCATCCGAACCTGTGGAACCAGGACCTGTCGAGCAAGATTATTCATATCGACATGAGTCCGGCCGAGGTCGACGAGCATTACATCCTCGATTGCGGCGTGGTCGGCGATATCAACGAGGCGCTGCATGCGATCGCTCTCGTCGCCGAGCCGCAAAAGCAATCGCCGGCTCAATCGCTGCGCCAGACCATCGTCGATGAATTGAATGCGCATGCCGAGAACGACGCTTTCCCGATGACGCCGCAGCGCATCGTGCTCGATCTGCGCAAGGCGCTCGAGCCCGACGATATCGTGATTTCCGACGTCGGCGCGCACAAGATGTGGATGGCGCGCATGTACCAGGCCGAGCGGCCCAATACCTGTATCATCTCCAACGGTTTCGCGTCGATGGGGATCGGCGTGCCGGGCGCGATCGCCGCGAAACTGGCCTATCCCCGGCAGACCGCGCTGACGGTGACCGGCGACGCCGGCTTCATGATGAACTCGCAGGAGCTCGAGACCGCGCTGCGCATCGGCACAGCGATCGTCGTCCTGATCTGGAACGACAGCAAGTACGGCCTGATCAAGTGGCACCAGGACCGGCGTTTCGGTCGCGATACGCAGATCGAATTCAACAATCCGGATTTCGTCAGGTATGCCGAGAGTTTCGGCGCCAAGGGCTACCGCGTCGAGACCGCCGCCGACCTGCTGCCGACCCTGAAACGGGCCATTGCAGACGACACGGTGGTGATCGTCGACTGCCCGGTGGATTACTCGGAAAACATGAAGCTCACCGAGCAACTCGGCCACCTGGTTTGCCCGATCTGATCCCGGCCGCGAGCTTGGTCCCGGTGCCGCGGCGAATTACTGCGTCGAGAGGCGGTAAGCCTTGTCGGCCAGTATCCTGGCCCTGACCGAATCGCATTCGGGCGGCAGGGCCGCGGTCTCGGCTTCCTCGACGAGACCGGCCAGCGTCGGGCTGTCGCCGGCCTCCGCGATGGCTTGCTTCGCGCGCTGCAAGGCTTGCCGGGTAAGCGCGTCCGTCGCGCATGCAGAGGCCGCCTCTAAATTTCCGCTGTTGCCGCCGTCCGCCAGTTCCGCACGCACCGTCGCGAGCCATTCTTTCTGCCTCTCGGGATCGAATATCGCCGAGGTCTGTTCGTCGAACTCGAGGTTCCTGGCGTCGAGCCGGTTTTTGCGGCCTTCCCAGAAATTGTCGAACTGCGACTGCATGTCCTGTTTCAATTCCGCCTCGTTGCTGCCGGCGATGCGAAAAACGGCATCTTCGAGTTCGCGGCTCCATTTCCTCGCGGCGATCTCGAATATCGCGAAATGGATTCCCTCGTGTTCGAGCACGTAATCGCTGGAGGAATCCGCGAGTTCGGGATTCCACCAGGAGCAGTCGCGATCCATGTATGCCCGGATTCGCGGGTTGTCGATGGTAACCTCGTAGACGTGGCTTTGGTTTTTCATGCCCAGGTAACGAAATTCGAACGACCCGCCCTCGATATTGTTTTCCAGGTACGCGCAAATTGCCGCGCCCATGCGATGATCGAATCCCGGAGGCGGCTGTCCGCCCCTGAAATCGTCGCGGTACAACTGCCGGTAGGCGATTACGTCCTGTTTCCGTAAATCGCCGCTTTCGAGAGTTACCGGCCGCGCGTAGTCGGGCAGCCGCGCACAGGCAGCCAGGCACAGGCCGATGCAGGCGAGGATCGATAGCCGGTATCGCCGGCCCGCAGACGCGCTCGATAATTTTCGCTGGCATGCGGTTGCGTGCTCGTACATGTTCTGTGCTGCGGATGCATTCCGGCGTTGCGCTTTCGCGGATTCCCGAAGGCTGCCCCGCGGACAGAAAATTTGCAAGTCGACTTCGAGAGGGTCTCAGGCCGTGGCCGGCAGCGCGGGAGATCCGGAGGCCGCCCGGCGGGCGAGGATTTCACGCAATGTCCGCGGGTGCAGGCTGCGCGTCGGTGAGGGAAGGGAATCGATACAACCGCTCACCAGCTTCCAGCCGCAATCGTTGAGGTGATTCTCCAGGGCCGAATCCTTGGCCAGCGCGAGCAGCACCATGCCGGCCGCTGCTTCGCGGCCGAGGGCCCTCCAGGAATCACCGAGCGAACCGGCGAGCAGGTAAATGCAATTCGCAACCGCGACCTCGCGGTCGTCTCCTGGCGCGAGCAGGCCCGCGTTGACGAGCCTCTCGATCTTGCCGTGCCGGTTGAATCCGGAGAAGGGTTTCATGCTTTTTGCACCCGGTTCGAGTTCGATAAGTGCATGATAAGAGGAGCAAAAGACCCGCGAAACGCGTGCGCCGCAGATTGGCATGAAGGGATTCGAGATTGGCGCGGAAGGATAGATTCGAGCGGCCTGCCTGTCGCCTTGTCCACCGGCCCGGTCGGCCGACACCCGGAACCGAGCGGGGCGCGTCAACGCCGAGTCAGGCCCCTGTAGGCAATCTGTCGGTCGTCGAGCTTGCTTTCACGGCGAATGACGTAGATGCCCGAGCCGATGATCATCGCCACGCCGAGCAGGGTCAGCGTATCGGGGACCTCGGACCAGATCAGGTAGCTGAGCAGGATGACCCAGACGATCATCACGTACTCGAAGGGCGAGATCCGCGAAGCCTGTTCGCGCTGGTAGGCATTGCTGGTGCACATGAAACCCAGCGCGCTGGTCAGACCGGTCAGCATCAGCAGGATCGAATCCCCGCCTCCGGGCCAGGTCCATGGCCGCAACAGAAACCGGGTACCGACGCCGGCGTCCGGCGCCACGGCGTGGCCGGCCAGCAGCAGGCCGCCGAGTCCGCCGAGCACCACGAAGGCGACGCTGGCATAGAGAGACATCACCGCCGGCGGCGCGGTCATCCTGGCGACGCGGACCATCAGCTGGCAGCAGGCGTAAAAGAATGCCGCCGCGACAGGCAGCAGGTCGTACCAGCCGAAATCGCCGGTCTGCGGCCGCAGGACCACCAGTACGCCGCAGAAGCCGATCCCGATCCCGAGGAATCGACGCACGCCGACATGCTCGCCGAGCAACGGGATCGACAGCAGGGTGATGAAAAACGGGGCGGTGAAGAACAGCGCCGTGGCCGTGGTCAGCGCGGTGCCGGCGAGCCCGACGTAGAAACAGGTGAAGGCGATCAGCATCAATGTACCTCGCACCAGGTGAAGCAACGGCCGGTGATGGCGCAAAATACCGAGCCCGCCGGTGAAGCGAATCAGCAGCAACAACAGTGGAATCGCGACCAGACCGCGTATCGTCATGATCTGGTAAACCGGGTAGCCGCCGCTCATTTCCTTGATGATTGCGTCCTGCACCGCGAACAGCAGTTTACCGGCCGCCATGATGGCGACCGCCTGCAGTAAGGTACCGACGGCGTCCGACGATTTCAAAGCCGCGCGATTCTGAGCGCGTAGCCCGCCGATTTCAACAAACCGGTTTCCTGCTCGAGATCGGCCTCGGCGAGCGGGTGGTCGTCGAGCCAGGATTGTTCGATGCCGATGGTCATGACTTGCGTCGAGTCGACGCGGATCTCGATCCGCGGCAGTTCGATCGGGATTCTGCCGCGGTTGAATACCACGCCCAGCCTCAGCAGGCGAGTCATCAGGCCGAGCGCGTCGGAGCGAACATAAACGTTTTCCTCGATCAACTCGGGGTGGTACTTGCGCCGGTGCAGGCGCACCATGATCGACAAGGCTCCCTGTTCCTGGCGCGAGAATCCGGGCAAATCCATGTTTTGCAGCACGTAGCCGCCGTGCCGGTGATGCTGGTTGTGAGCGATCATCAGGCCGATTTCATGCAGTTGCGCGGCCCAGCCGAGCAAGCGGCGTTCGCGCTCCAGCAGTCCCGTATCGCTGACCTGGTCGAACAGCATCAGCGTGGTTTCGCGTACCCGGTTGCCGTGCTCCATGTCGATGTGATGACGCTTCATCATCTCCAGCACGGTTATCGCACGGCGATCCTCGTAAAGTACGCGGCCGATCAGGTCGTGCAACACGCCCTCGCGCAAGGAGCCTTCCGAGACGCGCATGAACTCGAGGTCGAGCGCCTTGAACATCGCCATCATCACCGCGACGCCGCCGGCGAACACCGGCCGCCGCTCGCTGCTCAGGCCGTTGAATTCGAGATTGTCGCTATGGCCTGCCCTGACGATCAGCTTGACCAGCTTTTTCAATCCCTGGCGAGTGATACCGGTTTCGCTGAAGCCGTTTTCGTGCAGCACGTTGTTGATCGCCCGCGCGGTACCCGAGGTGCCGATGACATCTTCTGCCGCGAGCCCTTTCAGGGTCGCGATGTAGGGCTCGAGCTCGAGGTGCGCGTTCAGGATCGCGTGCCTCATCCGCTTGCGGTCGACCTGGCCGCCCGGGAAAAACTTTTCACTGCAGCTGACGCAGCCCATGTACAGGCTTTCGAGGAACACCGGTTCGTTCCTGTCGGCGACGATTATCTCGGTGCTGCCGCCGCCGATATCGACGACCAGTCGCCGGCCGCGGTCCCCTTGCAGGGTTTGCGCGGCGCCGAGGTAGACGAGGCGGGCTTCCTCGAGACCGGAAATGATTTCGATCGAAAATCCCAGCGTTGCCTCGGCGCGGGCGATGAACTGGCGGGAATTCTTGGCCTTGCGCAGCGCATTGGTGCCGACCACGCGCACATTGTCGGCTTTCAGGCCGCGCAGGCGCTCGCCGAAACGGGACAGACAGGCGAGCGCGCGCTCGCTAGCCTCGGGAGTCAACAGATTGCTTTCGTCGAGACCGGCGGCCAGCCGCACCATGTCGCGTTCGCGATCGATCACGGTCAGCGCATGCTGTTCCTCGCGAGCGACCACCATGTGGAAGCTGTTGGAGCCGAGATCGATGGCGGCAAACTGTTCCATATCTCCTGGCCTATATCCGGCGGATCGGGGTCGCGCCGGTCATCGGTTCTCGACGACGATGTTGCCGACATGTTGTTTCTGCATGAAAGTCTCCTGCGCCAGCGCCAGGTCGCGCAGCGGAAACGTCCGCGCCAGCAGGGGCCTGAGCAAATTCCGTTCGATCAGGCCGACCAGCCGTCGCATGGTGCCCGGTGGCACGATGGTGGCACCGGTCAACCGCAGGTCCTTGTAAACCAGTTGCCGCAGATCGAACTCGACCAGCGGTCCGGCGATCGCGCCCGAACTCGAGTAGCGCCCGCCCTGGCGCAGCGCATCGACAAGCGGCATGAAAGAGGCGCCGCCGACCACGTCGAGCGCTACGTCCACGGGACCGCCGGCAGCGTCGCGAATCGCGCCCGCCAGGTCGGATTCATTGCGATCGATGACCCGCGCGGCTCCGAGCCCGGTCAGCAGATCGGCCTTGGCGGCCGAGGCGATCGCGATCACCCGTGCACCGCGTAGCCGGCAAAGCTGTAGCGCTGCCGATCCGACGCCGCCCGAGGCGCCGTTGACGATCACGGTTTCGCCGGGTTGCAGGCCGCTGCGCGCGGTCAGGTTTTCGGCGGTGGTACAGGCACAGGGGAAGGTGGCGAGTTCGGCATCGCTCAGCGCGCTGTCGATGCGAATCGCGTTTTCGTCGCGAATTCGGGTGTATTCGGCATAGCCGCCGTCGCATTCCGAGCCCAGGTACATCGAGCGAGCGGAATCGAGCCAGTCACCCGTGGCCAGCAACCAGGGATCGAGGAGCACGCGCTCGCCGACGCGCCCCGGATCGACGCCGGCGCCGACCGCGGCGATTTTTCCGGCGACGTCGGCGCCCTGGATGCGCGGGAAAGTGATGCCGCCGCCGCCCCAGCTGCCGACCCCGGTATCGGCGGATTCGAAGCCCTGTTTGCCGCCCTGGTCGGTAATGCCCTCGGTGACTGACTTCGAGTACCAGGCGGTGCGCGTGTTGATATCGGTATTGTTGAGGCCGCAGGCGCCTACCCGGACCAGCACTTCTCCGGGTCCGGGTTCGGGGACGGGCCAGTCCTCGCGGTACTCGAGCTTGTCGAGACCGCCGTGGCCGGTCAGCACCACGGCGCGCATTTTCTCGGGAACACTCATTTCTGCTTCGCTTTCAATCGCCTGCGATGGTAAGTAATGCCGTCGGGGGAGTCACGCGAAATATTCGGCGCCGGCTCGCCGGATACCGGTCAGCGGTCGGCCGCGGGGCGGTTCTTTTCGCGCCAGGCCTTCGGCGACAATCCGACGACGCGCTTGAAGGCGCGGCTGAAAGCGGCCTCGGAATCGTAGCCTACCTCGTCGGCAACCTGGTAAACCTTGACCGATTCGTCCAGCAGGCGGTTGGCCGCCACCTGCATGCGCCAGCTTGCCAGGTACTGCATCGGCGGCATGCCGACGATTTGCGCGAAGCGCTCGGCCAGCGTCGAGCGCGACGCGCCCACGCTCGAGGCCAGTTTTTGCAGCGTCCAGGGAGCCGCGATATCGCCGTGCAGCTGGCCCAGCGCGCGGCCCACGACCGGGTGGCGAAGGCCTTCCAGCCACCCGGACTGGATACGCGAGCCCTGGCGCATGTAACGGCGCAGGACTTCGACGAACATCAATTCCGACAGACGCATCAACAGGCTGCGCTCACCTCCCTTGTTCTGACTGGTTTCGCTGAGCGCGAAATCGATCAGCGACGACAGCGGGTCCTGCCCCCCGCCCGGCGCGGGAATGCGGATCATGCGCGGCAGCGACGACAACAGCGGGTCGAATGGGCGCAGGCTGCAGCCGAGAAATCCGCAGATCAGCCTGTTGCGGCCGGGACCGGCGCCGCCTTCGGTGACCAGCGGCGGGATTTCCCCGGCGGCCATCAGTTTGAAAAATTCGATTGACGCGGTTTCCTCCCCGGGATCGGGAGGCCGCGGCGTGTCGGAAATGATGTAGGCGTCTCCATGCGGCAGCAGCAGGGTATCGCCGGTTTGCAGTGGGATCGGCTGTTCGCCGTGGACCGCGGCCCAGCAGGGTCCCTCGGTAACGATGTGATAGGAAACGATACGATCGGTTCCCGGCACCACGTGGCGGCTGATACTGCGCCCGTCGGCGACCGTAATGCCGTAGGGCCAGCCCGGTTCCCAGAGGAAAAACAGAGCGCCGCGCAGGCGGATGGTATCGAGCGCGTCGGATATCGGGTCGCCGCCCAGCGCCCGGGTCGAGGCGACAGGCCGACGCGGCGACGCCTCGCCAGCTTTTGTTCCGCGCCCGCGGGCCGGGGACAGGCGATCGTCGCGGGTCATGTCGTCGCTATCCGGCGGCTGCTTCGCGCCGCGGCCGACGCCACATTTCCATTACAGCACGGGATCGGCATCACCATGCTCGCGCTCAGCGCTTGTTGAAAAGGTTGTGATACTCGACTTCGCGGTTGCGATTGGCGATGTGTACCGTGACGATGTTTTCCGCTTCGACGTGCGTGTGACGGGCGAATTTCCTGGCATGCCGGAATACGCTGCGCAATCGTTCGTGCGGATGCGTGGTAATCATGACAAACTGCTGCGGCTGCATATCCTCCAGCGATACCTTTTCCAGGTTTGCCTCGCGGATGCTGTCCTGCCAACTGTCCCTGTCGCTGCCGCAGATCATCACATAGACGCAGCCCATTTCGATCAGCCAGCGGGAAATCTCGCGTTGACGCTCGCGGCTGACGGTGTCCTCGACCGCGAGTACGGCCTTGAAGGGCGCGAATTCGGTTATTGCGGGTAATACCTCTTGTTCGCCGAGCTGTATGTATTCCATGCCTGTCCCGCAAACTGAAATTACCCCGAAGAACGGGCGCCGGCCCAGTTGGCGCCCGGTGGCTCGATTCCTGCGCACGATTGTCCCACAGATGCCCGCGAGCTGGCAAAAACGCAGTCCTACGAAATCCCGGCCGATGCAGGCTGCCGCGAAAACGGAGTCGTGAACAGATGCTCGCGAGCGGAATTTACGGACGCTCGGGCATGCGATTCGGACTCGCGGCAGTGGTTCGGCTGGCGGCGGGTTTCTAGAATCGGTAGCGTGATTTACGACGAGGAAAGATCATGAGTATGAGGGCTTACTGCATATTCGACGTGCGCGAAATCGTCGACGGAGAAAAACTCGAAGCCTACAGCCGCGAAGTACTCGCTAGCGTACAGGCCCACGGCGGCCGTTACCTCAGTGTCGGTGGCAAATGTCATGTCGCGGAAGGCTCCTGGTCGCCCGAATTCCTGGTACTGATCGAGTTTCCGGGATACGAACAGGCCCGAAACTGGTACGAATCGGACGAGTATGCCGCGCTGAAACGACTGCGGCAACAGGGTTCGCGCGGCGACGCGGTAATTATCGAGCCAGAGTCCAGCCCGCTGCGCGATCACCTGGTCGGGGCCGGCTGAGACCGGCGTCCGCACTCGCGAGGTTGCAATCGCGACGCGGTACTCGAAACCGCGCTTGCTCGAACCCGGCGTAGATGGTTAACTCTGTCTATGAGTTCGAGCATATCGATACGGATGTTCCGCGAACTGTTTGCCGGTGACGACGAATTTGCAGTCATCGATCCGCGCAAGCAGCAGGATTTCGCCGCCGGACATATGCTGGCCGCCACTAACCTGCCGCTCGATACCCTGGCCTCGCGCGTGAGTTACCTGTTGCCGCGGCGCCAGTCCCTTTGCGTACTCTGCGACGACGGCGGCGGCGAGGCCGAAGCGGCGGCCAAATTGCTGAACTCCTACGATTACCCCAACACGGCGATACTCGAGGGAGGCCTGTCGGCCTGGAAGCTGGCGGGCGGCGCGCTGTTCAGCGGGTTCAGCGTTCCGGGCAAGGCATTCGGCGAATTCATCGAAAAATCCTGCCACACGCCGGCGATCGATGCCGCGGAACTGCAGCGCCTCCAACAGGACGGCGCGCCGCTGTTGCTACTCGATGCCCGCAGCGAGGAAGAACATCGAAGTTACTGCGTCCCCGGCGCCGTGCATTGCGCCGGCGCGGAATTGATTTACCGGGCCTTGCCGTTGATCGCGCCCGGAACCCGGGTGGTAGTGCACTGCGGGGGACGCACGCGCGCCATCATCGGTGCGCAAACCCTGATCGATGCCGGTTGCGAGAACGTGCAGGCACTCGAAAACGGCACCATGGGCTGGCAATTCGAGGGCCTGGAACTCGAGCACGGGAATCACGATGCACTGCCGGCGCCGGATGGTGAATCGAAGATCCTGACACGGGCGATCGCCGACCGACTGACCCAGCAATGGCATATCGATCGGCTGGATTCGATCGCCGCGCTGGAAAAACGCAGTCGCTATCTGATCGACGTGCGCGGCCGCGACGAGTACGAGGCCGGGCACGTTTTCGGTTCCTTGAATGTTCCGGGCGGTCACTTGCTGCAGCACGTGGATCGCTACCTGCCGGTGCGCAATTCGATCGTGGTGCTGATCGACTCGGACTGGGTGCGCGCGGTCACCACGGCGGTGTGGTTGCGGCGCATGGGCTGGCGGCGGGTTTACGTGCACACTATCGAAACCAGTCACCAGCTTCTCGAGACCGGCGCCGGCATCGGCCCGGTGGCGGTCGAGGATCGCGCTCTCGATCCGCGCGAGTATTCGGATCGGGATGAATTGATGCGCGCCAACCGCGCCTACCTCGACTGGGAAATCGCGCTTTACGAACAGCTCGAAGGCGAGCCCGCCGCGCCTTACTACCAGCAATCCTGATGCCCGCGTTGACGTGACTGACCGGGGACCGGGAGACCTCGAAAATGAATGAGCCGGCAACGCCGGCCGACCGCCTGTACGCGATCGTCGAGCAGGGGCTGTGCATCGGCTGCGGCCTGTGCCAGAGCATTGCCGGCGCGCAGAGCGTAAGCGTGCTCAAAACCGCCGGCGGCTACCTGCAACCGGTTGTCCGCGGTCCACTCGATCATCGGATCGTCGACCGGATATACGACGCCTGCCCGGGCACCCGCGTCGAGGGCCTGCCGGAGCGGCTGCTCGAGCCCGATACGCACGAGGATAACGTCTGGGGTCCCTGGCGGCGCATGGTACGCGGCTGGGCGGGCGATCCCGCGATACGCTTCGAGGGTTCCACCGGCGGCGTGCTGACCGCACTGGCGGCATACTTGCTCGAGACGAAGCGTGTGGATTTCGTGTTGCAGGTCAGATCTTCTTCCAGCGAACCGTCTTTCGGTGAAGCGACGCTGAGTTTCGACGCCGCCGACGCGTTCGCGGCCGCGGGATCGCGTTACGGGCCCGCTGCTCCGCTCACCGATATCGGTGCCGCGCTCGATCGTAATCGGCCTTTCGCCTTCGTCGCCAAACCCTGCGACGTCGCCGCGCTGCGCAATTACGCCCGCCGGGACGAACGCGTCGATGCGTTGGTCAGCTACTGCCTGGTGATGGTTTGCGGCGGTTTCGGTACGCCGCGCGGAACCCGCGAATTTTACCGCCGCAACGGTATAGATCCCGACCAGGTCACCGCCTTGCGTTATCGCGGCCGCGGTTGTCCGGGTCCGACTCGCGTCGAGACCGCAGACGGCAGCGTGCGCGAATTTCATTACATCGATTTCTGGGGCGAGGACGAAACCAGCTGGTCGCTGCCGTTCCGCTGCAAGATCTGTCCGGACGGCATCGGCGAGGCCGCCGATATCGCGGCCGCGGATACCTGGATAGGGGGCGGCCCCGACCGGGTCGACAGTATCGACGATCCCGGGACCAACGCGATCGTCGCGCGCACCCGCGCGGGCGAGGAATTGATCGCCGCGGCCACCGCCGACGGAGCGCTCGAACTCGAATACGACATCGTGCCCGATACCCTGAGCCTCTACCAGCCTCACCAGGTGAACAAGAAATATGCGGCCTGGGCGCGCCACCAGGGATTGCTCGACGCGGGGCGGATCGCGCCGCGGACCGAGCGTTTGCGGATCGCGGAGCTGGCGAACGAGTTGCCCGCCGAAAGTAACGACTTTCAACGCCGCGGCACGCTCGAGCGCATCGCCGCAGGCAAGGCCGACGAGCCGCGCCCCGGGGTCCCCGAGGATGCGTAGCCGGGAATCGGTGGACGGCGGCTGCGCCGGAACCCGGGAGCCGGGCTATGGTCGAATCATCTGCGGTCGTTGCCCGGCCGATGGTGCTGCCACGACAGAGAGGAATTTTGAAAGTTGAATCTCGCGCCAGCCTGCTGCTGGCATGCCTGCTGGTACCGGCGGTTGCCGGCGCGCGTTCCGTCGAATCGGTGTTTCAGGAAGCCGCGCGCTACACGGTGAAGATCGAGACCTCGACCGAACACCCATTCCTCGGCGATCGCAGGGGAACGACCTTCGGCGCGGGATTTCTGGTCGACCGTGAAAAGGGCTGGATTCTGACCAATCGGCACGTGGTCGCCGAGGCCCCGTCGCTGGTCGATGTCAGGTTCCTGGACAGCGATTACGTCGCTGCCGAAAAGCTTTATCTCGATCCTCAGGTCGACCTGGCTCTGATTCGCATCCCGCCGTCGTCGATCCCCGACAATGCCGTCGAGGCCAGGCTCGGGTGCTACGAAGCAGCGCAAATGGGCAACGCGGTCGTCATCTTCGGACATCCCTCGGGGCTCAACTTTACCGGCACGCGCGGGATCATATCCGGAACCACATTCGTCGGCGGCAACGAGTCGCTGCAGACCGACGCGCCGCTCAACAGCGGCAATTCGGGCGGACCGCTGATCAATATCGACAGCGGCCGGGTGGTCGGTGTCAGCGAGGCCCGTTACGACGCCGAGGAGTCCGAGGGCCTGAACCTGACCGTATCCATCGACCATGCCTGTAAAATCATTTCATTGCTCGAGGCCGGCAACAACCCGTCGCCGCCGGCGATGCCGATCGTGTTCGTCGAACACGACAACGACCGTCCGCGGCTGGTGGTCGCCAACGCCTACTACGAGGATCGCGCACTGCTGCAAACCGGTGACGTAATCGTCGGTATCTCGGGCGAACCCAGGCCCATCAGCAATATCGACCAGCTCAAGTTCCTGCTGCGCGGCCGCAGCGGCCAGGCAGAACTGGTAATCGAGCGCGACGGGCGCCGCATGCGGGTCAGTATTCCGCTGGAGCCCGAACCCTACCTGCTCGATCGTCGAGCACTGACCGTATCGGGCATGACGCTGCTCGATTACCAGCCCGTCGACCGTATCGAGGGCGGGTTCGACGACCGGGTAATCGTGGTCAATTCCGCCGAGGGCTCGATCGCCTACGATTCCTGGTTCGAAGCCTGGGACTCGGTTTATACAATAGACGGGCGCCGCGTGAACAATATCGACGAAGCCTACGATTTGCTGGCGCCCTACGAAGACGGCGAAGACCCGGTGAGTATTATCGTCAGGGTGCGCTCGGATAACTTCGGCAAGCTATTCGACTACCACGAACTCTATCTCAGGGTACGGAATCTGCAGATACTTCGGAATCCGGGTCACTAGAGCCGCCGCGCCGCGCGCGAGCGCAGATTGCTGCCGAGCGCGGGCAGCAGTAGCACCAGGGTCAACCCCGATAGCACGAGCAGGAGCGCGAGCAACTCGGCGACGCCGACCTTCTCGCCGAGAATCAAATGGCTCGAGTATACGCCGATGACGGGGATGGTCAGCGTACCGATCGCCGCGATCGAGGCAGGCAGCAGGCCGACGATCTTGAAGTAGGCCCACTGGCAAAAACTCATCGGGAACAGGAACAGGTAGACGATGGCGACGATCGCGGGCAGGCTCAGCGAACCCGGATCGGGCAGCGGCTCGGTCAGCAGCGCGATGCAGGTCACCGGCAATGCGCTGAGCAGCAATTGCCAGGCGACGTTGCTGAGTGTGGGTATCTCCCAGGCGATGCGCTTCACGAGTACCGTGCCTATCGCCCAGGTAATCGCCGCCAGCAGCATGAACAGCGCGCCGAGCGGCGCGCGCTGCAGGATCAGCAGGTCGGGACCGACCAGCACACCGAGTCCCGCCAGTCCGAGCCCCAGACCGGCCAGTTTGTTGGCGGTGATCGGTTCGCCGAGTACCGGCGCTGCAATCAACGTGGCCCACAGCGGCATCGTGAAGGCGATGATCGAGGCGCGGCCGGCGGGCATCAGCGATATGCCGTAGGCGGAGCAAACCATCCAGCCGAGGATCGCGAAGCAGCCGCAAAAAGCGACCGGACCGATTTCACGTTTGCGAAGCAGGCAGCGGTTACCGGACAGCGCCGAGATCGACATCAGAATCGTGCCTCCGACCAGCAGGCAGGCGGCTCGGAACCACCATACGGTTACCTCGGAGAGGATAATTTTCATCCCCGGCCAGTTGAGTCCCCAGAACAGCGACAGCGCCGCGAGCAGCAGCACGGGCCTGGTCGGTATAGTCGCGGATTTCATCTGGCGGTTTCCCGGTTGCGGCGCGAGGCGCCGGGTGTACTGGTTCGGGCGGGCATCGACCGAAAACATCGCCGAGTTTGTCATATTTCGGTTTAGAATTCGCGTTTTGAGAATCGGAAGAGAGCGCGACCTCGGATGAGCAAGCCGATGGAAAGCCACGGGTCCTGGCGCGAACTGTTCACGCGCGACTACCTGCCGAAACTCGCCACCCTGGCGCTGGCGCTGTGGCTGCATGCCTCGAACTCGATGCTGACCGCGACCACCATGCCGAGCGCGGTCGAGGAGATCGGCGGGCGTGGCTTGCTGAGCTGGACCTTCGCGCTTTACCTCGCCGGCTCTATCAGCGCCGCTGCATCGATGAGCCTGCTCGTCACCCGGCTCGGCCTCGGCAAGGCGATGATCCGCATGGCCGTCGTGTTTGCCGCCGGCTGTGTACTGGTGGCGCTGGCGCCCTGGATGCCGCTGCTGCTGGCCGGACGATTGATGCAGGGCGTGGGCGGCGGCGGCCTGATCGCACTGGTCTTCATATGCCAGGATCGGTTCTTTCCCAATCACCTGGTGCCGAAAACTGTCGCCTTCCTGTCTTCCGTGTGG
>JASFKL010000056.1:0-15714 GCA_050118655.1 Gammaproteobacteria bacterium
GCTGGGCGCGCGCCGGCGGTTTCGAGTATCGCTTTCTCGGCGACGAAATCTTCGAATCGATCGATCCGCCGCTGCGCGACCGGCTCGGCGAACGTACGGCGATCGCCAGCGATCTCGCGCGCCTGCGCCTGTTGCAGCGCGGCCTCGCCGAGGGCTACCGGCGCGTGGTCTGGTGCGATGCCGATTTCCTGGTCTTCAGGCCGCGCGAACTGCGGCTGCCGGAAACGGATTTCGGGCTCGGGCGCGAGGTCTGGGTGCAGCCCGACGATAACGGCAGCCCGAAAAGTTACTTTCGCGTCCACAATGCGATGCTCGCCTTCGCGCGGGATAATGTGTTCCTCGACTTCTACGCGGACACCGCGGAACGACTGCTGCGACTCAACGAGGGCGGTATGCCGCCCCAGTTTGTCGGTCCCAAGTTGTTGTCCGCGCTGCACAATATCGCGCATTTCCCGGTCATCGAGCGCGCCGCGATGCTGAGTCCGATGGTGATCCGCGATCTGCTTGCCGGCGGCGGCGAGGCGCTCGCCCTGTTGGTGGAAAAATCCCCTGAATCCCCGGCCGGCGCCAACCTGTGCAGTTCTCTCACTGCCGGCGAAGGCCTGGGCGAAGCAGAGATGAACCGCCTGATCGATCACCTCATCGAACAGGGTATTTCCTCGATCGGGATGCCCGGGGACTGACCAGTCGTCGCCGGGCTTCGCCTGTTGTCTCCGGCAGTACCGACGCCTGCTCTGTCGCCCGCGAAGAGAGCGAAGCATCCCGCCGTCGCCTCCGGCTGCGGCCGAAAGTCGAAGCAGGCGGTTCCTCTCGGTGCTTGTGAAAGGCCATGTCGTTTACATTACCGACATCGAGGAATTTAGATCCGACCCGAATCTAGGCTATTGGCGGCAGCGGCAGTTCGAAGTCTTGCTCCTGCTCGATCAGCGCGGCGGTTTCGAGCAGGCGCTCGTCGCCGAAGTGGCGGCCGACGAGCTGCGCCGAGATCGGTAGTCCCTCGCTGTGCATGCCGCAGGGGAAGGTGATCGCCGGATGTCCGGTCATGTTGAAGAAAGAGGTATAGCGCGTGATCGCATTGCCGACCGGTTCGGCCTTGCCCCCGGTGACCACCTCGACCGAGCCGATATGCGGCGCGATTATCGGGGTCCCCGGTGTCAGCACCAGGTCGACTTCGTCGAATACCCTCTGCATGTCGCGGCGGTAGGTTTCGATGAAGCGGCGCGCGCGGATGTATTGCTCGGCCAGCAGGCATTGCCCGAGCGCGAGTCCGGCGCGGAAATCCGCGCTGTAAAGGTCGCCGCGTTCGTCGAGGTAGCGATTGTGGTAAGACAGGGCTTCGGGCATTTGCACCGCCAGCGACACGCTGCGGGTATGCTCCATCGACGGCATCGCAACCTTCCTGAGTTTGGCCCCCGCGCGCTCGAGGCCGCGCATCAGGCTCTCGACCGCGGCGAGTATCTCGCCGTCGCAGCGTTCGAAGAAAAACGTTTCGGGAATCCCGACCCCGAGCCCGGCCAGGGTCACCGGTTCGGAGGGCTTGCAGTCCCGCGCCAGCGCGGAGAACAGGAACCGGGCATCGGCGGCGCTGCGCGTGAAGGTGCCGACGTGATCCAGCGTCCACGAGTAGGGGATGACGCCTTCGGTGTCGATCCGCCCGAAGGTCGGCTTGAAACCGACGAGCCCGCATAGCGCGGCCGGCGCGCGAATCGAGCCGCCGGTATCGGTACCCAGCGCCGCCGCGCAGAGTCCGTAACCCAGGGCCGCCGCCGAACCGCTGCTGGAACCGCCGGCGAGCCTCGATTCGTCCCAGGGGTTCGGCGCGGTACCGTAGACGGCGTTTTCGCCGGTGGCGCCGTAGGCGAATTCGTGGAGGTTGTTCTTGCCGAGATAAATCGCGCCGGCCCGGTTCATGCGGGCGATCGCGACCGCGTCCCGATCGGCGATATTGTCGGCCAGTACCCTCGAGCCGGCCGTGGTGGCGATCCCCTCGACGTCGAACAGGTCCTTGCAGGCGTAGGGGATGCCCTCGAGCGGGCCGCGCCCCTGGAAGTCTCCGCCGATCGCCGCGCTGCGCTCGCGTGCACGATCCAGGTCCAGTGAAATGAAGGCGCGGCTGGTATCTGCCAGGCGCTCGATGCGCGCGGCGAACAGGTCGATCAACCCGGGCGGGTCGATTTCGCGCCCCCGCATGCGCCGCGCGAGTTCGCCGATGCTGGCGAAGGCCGTTTCGTCGTTCATCCGCGGCTGATATCGGCCGCGGGCGGGGTGGCTTCGAGGTCGACCTTGCGCAGTTCCTCGAGCTGGTCCAGCAAGTCCTGCAGGCCGGTAATAATTCCGAGCTTCGGATCGACCAGCTCCGCTATTTCGGCGTCTCCCCAGGGATAACCGCCGAGCTGGTCGCGCATGCCGATCAGGGTTTGTTTTTGCAGCTTTTTCATGCCCGTGCCTTTAGCCGTCATTCGCTAGCGAGTTTACGCTACCAGGCTTGCGATCCCAATGCCTGTGTAATCCGCCCGGGGCGGAAAGTCTCCCGCATTGTCAACGCAGAAGATAAAAATATCCCGTAATGAATTAAAGGAATACAATTTCCGACATTATGCTGACGAAATCACAGATCGACGAGTTTAGGCAAAACGGCGTGCTGTTACTGGAATCGGTTTACAGCGCCGCCGACCTCCAACCGCTGCAACGGCAATTCGCTGAATGGATCGATGACTCCAGGCGCCATCCGGGCCCGTTCGGCGAAATGCTCGACGGCCGCCCGCGCTTCGACGTCGAGCCGGGTCACTGCGATTCGACGCCGGCGCTCAGGCGCGTCGCCTCGCCGGAGGAAATTTCACCGGCGTTTCTCGATATCCTGCTCGACGGGCCGATGCTCGAGGCGGTCGCCGACCTTCTCGGCGACGATCTGCGCTTCCACCATGCCAAGCTCAACAGCAAGCTGCCGGGCAGCGCAACGCGCGTGAAATGGCATCAGGATTTCACCTACGACCCCCACAGCAACGACGATTGCATTACCGCGATGCTGTTCCTCGACGAAATCACCCCCGAGCTCGGCCCGTTGCGCGTGGTACCCGGCTCCCATCACGGACCGCTGTATTCGCTGTGGCACGATGACGTGTTTACCGGCGCGGTCGCCGAGGAAGTGGCAGCGGCCTGCGATCGCGAGGCGACCGACTGTCCGGGCGGCGCCGGCAGCCTCTGCCTGATGCGCACCCGCGTGCTGCACGCCTCTGCGGAAAATCGCGGCGCGCGGCCGCGAACGCTCTACATCGCCACGCTGACCGCCGCCGATGCACTGCCGCTCGCACCCTGCGCGGTGCCGAGCCGCTATGCCGGCCGAATCCTGCGCGGGAAGGATCCGCGGCGAGTTCGCAGCATCGCATTCGACATGGAAATGCCCGAGATTCCCGCCGGTGCATCGTTCTTCGAGCAGCAGGCGGGTTAGCGGCGATTCGGCTAGTGAGCCAGCAGTAAGGGTACGGGCGTCTGCTTGAGCAGGTCCCGGGTGACACCGCCGAGGATGATTTCGCGCAGCCGCGCGTGACCGTAGGCGCCCATGACGATCAGGTCGGCGTTCATCTCCGCGGCCTGGCCGAGAATTGCCTCGCTCGCGCTGATCTCGGAATCGCTCATTGCGCTGGCAGCCGCTTCGATGCCGTGCGATTTCAAAAAGCGCTCCAGCTCCTCTGCATGCGGGTGGCCGCGCGCGAATTCGGCGTCGCTGTAATCGGGCTCCGACGACAACACCACCACGGTCTCGGCTTTTTCCAGCAGCGGCATCGCCTCGCGCAGCGCGTGCGCCGATTCACGGCTCGCGTTCCAGGTCAGCAGCACGCGCTTGCCGGGCGCGGCGAGCTTGCCGCTGTGGGGGACGATCAGGCAGGCGCAGCCGCCCTCGAAGAGCAGCGCGTCGGCGAGGCCGTAGCTGGCGTTATCGGGATCGTCAGGCTGGTCCTGGCCGAGCAGCAAAAGGTCGGAATACTTACTGTGCTCGCGCAGTATCGGGATGATTTGTCCCTCGACGACACGGGCCTCCATTTTTACCCCCGCCCCGTCGGCGAGCTTGCGAAACTCTCCCAGTGCCTGCTCGGCTCTGGCGATGGCCTTTTCGGTGACGTCCGCGATCAGGTCGACGCTGATCTGCGCCTCGACGTACGACGGCACGACATAGTCCGGCACCACGAACAGGCCGGTTATTTGCGCGTCGAAATCCCGTGCCAGCGCGAACGCGGTCTCTAGCCGGTTGCCGCAGCCGCTGCTGTGGTCCAGGTGTATCAACAGGTTCTTTATTTCCACGGTTTTTCTCCGTCGGTTGGTTGACATATGATGGGCACCATTGTGAATCGCGGCATTGATATACGTCAATGCGGACGCGGCCCCCGCGGACGGGACGCGGCCCCGTGCCAGTGAACCCTTCGACACCAGGCAACCGCCGAACCCGTCTTCCAGCGCTCGCTGTCGCTGCCGCTTTACGGGGCGGGCAATATTCTCGGCGCCGGGATCTACCTGTTGAACGGCAAATTGTGGTCACCGCGGGCGTATTCGCGCCCTGGTCTTTTACGCTCGTCTCGCTGGCAGCCCGGATGATCGCGTTCAGCTACGCGGAATTGTCGGCGCGCTATCCGTTGAGCGCCGGGGAAGCAGTTTACCTGCGACCGGGCTTCGATCTGCGGCTGTTGCCGAGCGGGGTGGGGGTGCCGATCCTGTTCCCGGGAATGTCTCTGCCGCGGCGATCGCGAGCGGCTGCGTCGGTTACTTCCTGTAATTCCATGCCTTGCTGCCGGTGGTGTTCGCGCCGGTCAACCTGGCGCTGCCGAGAATAGATTGCAGACCCGGTCGGTATTGCCGGGGGTTCCCGGCGCCCGCTGGATTCCGCCGGGCTGATTCCTGTCGCCAGCGGTCCTGCCGTCCTGCCGGACGCTGTCTTTCTTCAGGTAAAGAAAACGGCGGCACCCCGAAGAGTGCCGCCGATAACTTTTTATCGCGTTCCGATATCAGTTGACCTTGATATCGATCGCCCTGGGCTTGGCTTCTTCTTTCTTCGGAATATGCAGCGACAGCACGCCATCCCGGTAAGAAGCGTCGACGGCATCGGCATTGACCGCGTCGGGCAGCGTAAAGCTGCGCGCGAAGGTGCCTTGAAAGCGTTCGCGCCGGTGATGCCTGGTGTCCTTGCCGGACTCTTTTTCGACCGTTTTCTGACCGCGAATGCTGAGCACCCCGTTTTCCATTTTGACGTCGATATCCTTCTTGTCGACTCCGGGCAGGTCTGCCTTGATGACGTACTTGTCCTCGGTTTCCTCGATGTCGACCGAAGGCGCCCAGTCGGCAAAAGTCATTTCCGATTCGGGGCTCCTGGCGAGACGGCTGCCTCCACCCCGGTTATAGCGTTCGAGCAAATTTTCGAATTCCTGGAATGGATTCCATACTTGCATGTTCATTGCTTGATCCTCCGTTCGTTTACGGTTTGATATTACAAGCAAAAACATGGGGCCATTTTGACGAGAGTCAAGCCCCGTAAAGGTTTCAGCCTTCCTGGCCCATCACCCAGCGGATCGCGCGCTGGGTCAGTTCGTGGGCCGAGCCGAGACCGAGCTTTTTCTTGATATGTGCCTGGTGCGTTTCGATGGTTTTGGTACTCAGGTTTAGCTGGACGGCGATCCGGCTGGTGGAAATACCCTGCCCGATCAGTTCGAAGACCTGCAGTTCGCGATTCGACAGGCTGTCGATATCGCGTTTTTCGTGGTTCGCGTCGACCATTCCGGAAAGCAGCCGATCGGTCATGCGTTCGCTCAGGTAGACCTTGCCCCCGAGAACCTGGCGGATCGCGCGCACGATACGGTCCTGGGCTTCCTGTTTGTTGATGTAACCGCGCGCGCCGGCGGCGAGCACACGTTCCGCATACAGGGTTTCGTCGTGCATCGATGCGACCAGCATCGGGAGTTTGGCGTTATGCGACTTGATATGCTCGATCAGGTCGAGACCGCTGCCGCCGGCCAGCGACAGGTCGATAATCGCCAGGTCGGGTTCCAGTTCGTCGAGCTTGCGCAGGGCCTCGGCCATGTCGCCGGCCTCGCCGCAGACCTCGAGATCGGGACAGTCGCCGATCAACTGGGCGAGCCCGGTGCGTACCAGCGGATGATCGTCGACGATCAGGATTCTCGCCATGGGCCTGTGTCTCGCATTGCCTTCTGCGCAAAATAACATTTTATCTCACAGCCTTCATCCGCGGACGAGGTGACGATGAGTTTCGCATCAATCAGCCCGCAACGATATTTCATGATACGCAAGCCGAGCCCGTCGGAATCCTCCTGCAAGGTATCGAAGCCCGTTCCGTCGTCGTGCACCGACAGGTAACCGCGGTTGTCTTCGATACCGATTGCCAGCTCGATCCTGCTGGCATCGGCATGCTTGATCGCGTTATTGAGCGCTTCCTGGGCGATACGGTAAAGATGCATCGCGTTGACGTCATCCGGAATTCTTACCGGCCCGCGAACTTTCAGGTAGACGTCCAGGCCGGTGCGCATGCGCACATTGTCGACCAGGTTTTCGAGCGCGTTGACGAAATGCCCGGGATCGACGTCGATCGGCACCAGGCCGCGCGACAGCGCGCGCACCTGTGAAATGGCGTCCCGCAGGCCCGTCGCGAGCTGCGCCGCGAGTTCGTAGTCGGGCTTGCTGGCCTTGTTGAGCAGGCTGGTCGCCAGCAGGCCCAGGCCGGTCAACTGTTGCCCGATGCCGTCGTGCAGTTCCTGGCCGATGCGGCGTTGCTCGCTAATCGGGATTTCGAGGATTTCCCGCTGCAGACGCTGTTGTTCGCTCATGTCGAGGATTACCGCTGCAAACAGGCGCCGGAGACTGGTATTGATGTCGCCAATGGACAGGTAGATCGGAAACCGTTCGCCGTTCTTGCGCAGCGCCGTCAATTGCCTGCCGGCACCGATAATCGACGCCTCGCCGGAATCCAGGTAGCGCTGCATGTATTCCTCGTGTTGGGTGCTGTATTCCTCCGGCATCAGCCGTTCGACCGACTCCCCGAGCAATTCGCCGCGCGCATATCCGAACAGCTTCTCCAGCGCCGGGTTGACGTACTCGATCCGGCCGTGGATATCCGCCAGCACGATGCCCTCGCGCATGGTCTCGGCGAGAATCTGGAAAGCTTCCGAGTGGTACAGCGTTGTTTGCCCGAGGCGTCCCAGGTTGCGCATGAACAGCGCGCCGCCGAAAACCCCGGCGAGCAGGGCGAGAACGACGACGGTCAACCCGGCCAGCAGAAAAAACGGGTTGCCAGCGGGATCGTCGATGCCGAAACAGAGAATCGACAGGACGATCGCACCGACCAGCAGCGAGGTCAGCGACATGATCGCGCATAATTGTTTAAAAGCCCGGGGTTGTTTCAACGAAGCTGGATTTCCTGTCAAAGTGACGTCTTAATGGTATCTGGAAAGCCCCTATATGCCCATCAGGAAAACCCCGATAGGCGCTGCGGCGCGACGAGGGCAAAATATTTGCATTAATCAACCGGGCCAGGGGAGTCCACGATGCAAAGCAACGCACAAGTTTGTCATATGGTTCACAAATGCCATATTTGCGATCCGCGCGGGGGGTGTCTCGGCCTGCAGCTACTGAATAATCTGGGTATCAGCGATCACTTGAAGCAGGCGCGGCGTATCAACCGCAAGGGCGAGCATATCTTTCGCGAGGGCGAAAAGGCTGACGCGTTTTTCGTGGTGCGCAGCGGTTCGGTCAAAAGCTACCTGTTGACCGAGGACGGCGAAGAGCAGGTGCTCGGATTTTACCTCCCTGGAGACGTTTTCGGTCTCGACAATACCGATTCCGAGGAGCGCATGTCTTCGGCAGTAACCCTGGAAACGACGTCGATCTGCCGGTTTCCGCACGCCTACCTGTCGGAAAAGACCTGCGGCACCAATCTGCTGCGGATTACCTCGGAGCAGATGCAGCGCGATCATAACCTGGTGCTGATGCTGGCGCGCAAGGATGCCGACGGGCGCATCGCCTGCTTCATCGACGACCTCGCGGGGCGATACTGGTCGCGCGGATATTCGGGCAGCGCTTTCCTGCTGACCATGTCGCGCCAGGATATCGGCTCTTACCTGGGGCTCGCGGTCGAAACCGTCAGCCGAACCCTGACCCGCTTCCAGGAATGCGGCGTATTACAGGTCAACCGCCGCGAGGTCGAGATCGTCGATCACGAAACCCTGCGCAAGATCGCCGGCGCGCGGGTCACGCCGAAAGTCGATACCGGTAAATTGCGCGAAATGGAAGCCATCGAATGATGCTGCGGGTGCTCGTTCAGGGCTGAAATACCGCCGTAGATCCCGAGCACGATGATCGCGATACCCGCCGAAGTCTTTAGCAACGGCGAACGGGTCCAGTTTTGCAGGTAAACCATCGCGTTGCCGGCGAGCAGCATCGCCGGCAAGGTGCCGATTCCGAATCCCAGCATCAATACGGCTCCCTCGAGGGCGCTGCCGGTGGTCAACGACCAGGCGACCACCGTGTAAACGAGGCCGCAGGGGAGCCACCCCCAGAGCAAGCCGAGCAGTAGCGCCCGCGGCAGGCTTCGTACCGGCAGCAATTTCTGCCCGAAGGGTCGAATGTATTGCCACAGGCGGTAGCCGATACGTTCCAGCAGGGCGAGGCCGCGCCACCAGTCGGCGAGGTACAGGCCGAGCGCGATCATGAAGGCGGCCGCGAAGAGCTTGCCTGCCGCCGGGTCGACACCCAGTTTAACCAGGCCGCTGCCGAGCGAACCCGCCAGCAGGCCGACCAGCAGGTAGCTGCAGATACGGCCGCAGTTATAGGCCAGGTGGAAGGCGAACAGCGATTTCGGACGCCGGCTCAAATCCGCGTCTATGCCCATATTCAACGCCCCGACGATACCGCCGCACATACCGAGACAGTGTGTAGAGCTCAACAGGCCGACAAGCAGCGCGGTACCGAAAGTCAGCTCGAGCTGCATCGATTCACTCCGGCGAGTAATTGGGAAGCAGGGCCACCTTTTCCGGCTGCTCGGAATGCCAGGAGCCGGTCAGGCGCCATTCCGGCGTTTGCAGGTGGACATTCCAGCGGCCCTGCCCGGGCAGTTTCAGTTCGGCGACGAACAGGCGGCTGTCGATCCTGTGCATCAGCAGGCTGCGGTCCAGTCCCGGCCGCGTGGCGTGAATCAGGCTGAGCTCGATATCGCTGCGCGGAGGAGGCGGGCTCCCGGGGTCGAATCTGACCGCGACCATGCCGTCGTTACCCATGGTCAGATCGGCGGCGAGCCCGAGTTCCCAGGCCCGCCGGTCGCGCGCCAGCACGCGATTGATATGCTTGCCTTTCTGGTAATAGTCGTCGACCACGAGGCCGGACCAGGTATTGATTGCGAGCGTGATCGTGACCACGCCCATGATCACCGCCGAGAGCGGAATCGAAATCAGCATCCATACCCAGGGTTCCCGTTTCCAGTCCGTCGTTTGCGCGTCGTGCATCTTCAGTTTCTCCCCGGCCCTACGAAGCGCGCCTCTTCGACCGTTTGCAAGTTTTCCGCGTCGACCGCCTGTAAATGAAAGCTGATCGACTGACTGCGGCTCGTGAGCTTGAATTCATCGGCCTGTATGCGGGCGATAAATTGCTGCACCGTACCTGCCGCAACCTCGATATCCGGATTATCCAGCACCAGCTTCAGGCCCTCAATGCCCGTTGCCGTGAGCCGGTAACGGTGCGGTTGCTCGTCCATGTTGAGGATTTTCAGCGTATAGACGTTTTCGATCAGGCCGTCGGGCGTATCGCGGTAAAGGGCGTTGCGGTCGCGAATCACGTCGAGTTCCAGCGGCACGCGCATCAACAGGCCGCTTGCCAGGAAACCGCAGAGCAGCAGCAGGATCGCCGCGTAAACCATCACCCGGGGACGCAACAGCCGCTGCGGCTTGCCGAGCGCCGAATTCTCGGTGGTGTAACGGATCAGCCCGCGCGGGTAAGACATCTTGTCCATGACCTCGTCGCAGGCATCGATGCAGGCCGAGCAGGCGATGCACTCGTATTGCAGACCGTCGCGAATATCGATACCGGTGGGGCAGACCTGGACGCAGATGCTGCAGTCGATGCAATCGCCGAGACCCAGTTGCCCCGGATCGGCACCGCGGCGTCGCGAACCCCGCGGCTCGCCGCGTTCCGGGTGGTAGGCGACGATCAGGGTATTGGCATCGAACATCGCGCTCTGGAAGCGCGCATAGGGGCACATGTACTTGCATACCTGCTCGCGCATGAAACCCGCGTTGCCATAGGTGGCGAAGCTGTAAAACAGGATCCAGAAGGTCTCCCAGGGACCGAGGCTGAGCGCGAGCAGTTTGTCGGCCAGCTGATCCATGGGCGTGAAATAGGCGACGAAGGTGAAACCGGTCCACAGCGAAAACAGGATCCAGACCGTGTGCTTGAGCGCCTTGGTGCGCAGCTTGGCTGCCGAAGACGGCGCCTTGTCGAGTTTCATGCGCTGCGATCGATTACCCTCGATCTTGCGCTCCATCCACAGGTAAGCCTCGGTCCAGACGGTTTGCGGGCAGGCATAACCGCACCAGACCCGGCCAACGAGCGCGGTGAAAAAAAACAGCGACAGGCCGGCGACGATGAGCAGGGCGGCCAGATAGATGAAATCCTGCGGCCACAGCGTAAGACCGAAAATATAGAATTTACGCGCCGGCAGGTCGAACAGAATCGCCTGGCGCCCGTCCCAGCGCAGCAGCGGCGTCAGGTAGTAAATGCCGAGGAGAACGACAACCGACAGCGCGCGCAGGCGCGCGAAGCGGCCGCTGACCTCGCGCGGGTAAATTTTCTGATGTGCCGCGTAAAGTCCCTGGGCTTCGGGCGGCGGATTCTTTTCCTGCATGGGATCCTGCGGCGTCGGCCGGGTTAGTCTTTGCGCTGGCCGGCACCGCAATTAACGAGTGTAAAATAGAGCGTGCCGCAACCGCAAAGAATACCGATCAGCCAGAAGACGAAAAAACCGATACTGTAAACCGCCAACGGACTAACTTCGAGATCCAGGTTAAACGGCATCAGTTCGCGCGGGTGAAAAGCCGAAAAGAACAGCCCCGTTGCGCCGATGGCGACGACGAACGAAGGCCACAAAACCGCGATCGCCTGCTGGCCGCGCGGTATTTTACTCAATGGCGCCGTTTCCATCAGCGCTGTTGCGACAGGCTGTAGACGTAAGCCGTCAACAAATGAATCTTGGCCGCGCCGAGACGTTCTCCCTGCGCCGGCATCTGGCCGTTGCGACCGCCGGCGATCGATTCCGCGATGCGGGTAATCGAACCGCCGTAAAGCCAGGTGTCGTCCGTCAGGTTAGGCGCGCCGAGAGCGGGGTTGCCCTTGCCCTCGGGGCCGTGACAGGCGACACAGAAAGTCTGGAATTTCTGCTTGCCCTTGTCGGCGAGCGCCTCGATCGTGGCGCGGCCCGACAGGCTCAACACGTACTGGGTGACCTCGTCGACGCCCATTTCGCCGCCGAGGGCGCCTTTCCAGGCCGGCATACCGCCGATGCGGCCGTTGGTAATCGTCGTCTGGATGCTTTGCGGGTCGCCTCCCCACAGCCAGTCCCGGTCGCGCAGGTTGGGATAGCCGCGCGCGCCGCGCGCGTCGGAGCCGTGGCAAGCCGCGCAGTAGCTCAAAAACAGGCGCTCGCCGATATCGAGCGCCGCGGGATCCTCGATCAGGTCGAGTACCGGGGTTTGCTGATAGCGATCGAACAAGGGTCCGACCTTGGCATCCATGGCCTCGACTTCCTGTTCGTAAGCGCCTCTCGACGACCATCCGAGCAAGCCTTCGAAGCTGCCGAGACCCGGATAGAGCAGCAGGTAGAACCCGCCGAATACGAGCGTCAGGTAAAACAGTCCCAGCCACCAGCGCGGCAGCGGGTTGTTAAGTTCGGTCAGGTCGCCGTCCCAGACGTGGCCCGTGTTTTCGACCTCGTCGGTCTTCTGGAATCCCGAGGTCATCCAGCGCAGCAGCCAGACGCAGGCGAGGATGCTGACGATGGTCACGATGCTGATGTACCAGTTCCAGAAATCGCTAGTGAAGTCTGCCATGTCTCTACTCCGAATCGGGTTTGCGGTCGGCGTCGGGCTGTTCCTCGTCGAACGGCAGGCGGGCTGCTTCGTCGAAGGAGGATTTGCGCTTGCCGCTATAGGCCCAGGCGACTATGCCCAGGAAGGTAACCATCACCACGATGGTCCAGACGGACTGGATGAAAGTGAACGACATGCTTATTTCCTCGTCTTGATCTGGATGCCGAGACCCTGCAGATAGGCGATCAGCGCATCCATTTCGGTTTTACCCTCCAGTGCCTGCGGCGCGGCCTCGATTTCCTCGTCGCTATAAGGCACGCCGAGGGTACGCAGGGTCTGCATCTTGGCCTGGATGTCGCCGCCGTCGAGCGGGTTTTTCTGCAGCCAGGGATAACCCGGCATAATCGATTCGGGCACCACGTCGCGCGGGTTGATCAGATGCACCCGGTGCCATTCGTCGCTGTACAGGCCGCCGACTCGTTGCAGGTCGGGACCGGTGCGCTTCGAGCCCCACTGGAAGGGGCGGTCGTAAACGTATTCGCCGGCGACCGAGTAGTGCCCGTAGCGCTCGGTCTCGGCGCGAAACGGACGGATCATTTGCGAATGACAGACGTAACAACCCTCGCGAACGTAGATGTCGCGACCCTCGAGCCTGAGCGGCGAATAGGGTTTGAGGCCGGCGACCGGCTCGGTCAGCGAATCCTGGAAAAACAGCGGGATGATCTGTACCAGGCCGCCGACCGAGATTACCGCGATGATCAGGATGATCATCAGGCCGATATTTTTTTCGACTTTGTCGTGTGCTGTTGCCATGGCTTCTTGTTCTCCGTTACGCCGATTGGGCAGGCAGGCTGGCAGGCGCCGGTATTTCGACCTCGACAGGCCGCGCGTCGGCGATGCTGCGCCACAGGTTGTAGGCCATGACCACCGCGCCGAGCAGGAAGAAGGCGCCGCCGAGGGTGCGGACTATGTAGTACGGGTGCATGGCCTGCACGGATTCGACGAAACTGTAGGTCAGCGTGCCGTCGGCGTTGACCGCGCGCCACATCAGTCCCTGCATGATTCCCGCGACCCACATCGAGCTGATGTAGAGCACGATGCCGATGGTCGCGGTCCAGAAGTGCACTTCGACCAGCTTCAGGCTGTAGAGCTCGCGCCCGAACAGGCGCGGGATCAGATAGTACATCGCACCCATGGAGATAAGCGCGACCCAGCCGAGCGCGCCCGAGTGCACGTGGCCGATGGTCCAGTCGGTGTAGTGCGACAGCGCGTTGACCGTCTTGATCGACATCATCGGGCCCTCGAAAGTCGACATGCCGTAAAACGAAATCGATACGATCAGCAGCCGCAGTACCGGATCGGTACGCAGCTTGTGCCAGGCGCCCGACAGCGTCATGATGCCGTTGATCATGCCGCCCCAGGAGGGCGCCAGCAGAATCAGCGACATGACCATGCCGAGCGACTGCGCCCAGTCGGGCAGCGCGGTGTAGTGCAGGTGGTGCGGGCCGGCCCAGATGTAAGTAAACACCAGCGCCCAGAAGTGAACCACGGAAAGGCGATACGAATAGACCGGGCGGCCTGCCTGCTTGGGTACGAAGTAATACATGATGCCGAGAAAGCCGGCGGTCAGGAAAAAGCCCACCGCGTTATGCCCGTACCACCACTGCACCATCGCGTCCTGAACCCCGGCATAGGCCGAATAGGACTTCCAGAAGCTCACCGGCAGCGCCGCACTGTTGAAGATGTGCAGCACCGCGACGGTAATTATGAAGGCGCCGAAGAACCAGTTGGCGACGTAGATGTGGCGAATCTTGCGCTTCACGATGGTGCCGAAAAAGACCAGCGCATAGGCAACCCAGACCAGCGTGATGAGAATATCGATAGGCCACTCGAGCTCGGCGTATTCCTTGCTGGTGGTGATACCGAGCGGCAGCGTGATCGCCGCCAGCAGGATTACCAGCTGCCAGCCCCAGAAGGTAAAGCCCGCCAGTGCCGGAAACGCGAGCCGCGCATGGCAGGTGTGCTGTACCACGTAATACGAGGATGCGAACAGCGCACAGCCGCCGAAGGCGAAAATTACCGCGTTGGTATGCAGCGGCCGCAGGCGGCTGAAGGTCAGCCACGGGATATCGAAATTGAGAGCCGGCCAGGCGAGTTGCGCGGCGATCAGCACGCCGACCGACATGCCGACGAGCCCCCAGACGATGGTCATGATCGCGAACTGCCGGACAACCTTGTAATTGTAGGTTTCGGAATTATTCATCTAGTACTTCCTCAGATGTCTGATACGCATCAAACGGGTAAAGCCCGGGCTACCGGGAAATCAGCTGGTAAAGACCGGCTGCAGGCCCATGCCCCATAGCAGCGCGGTCATCGCCAGCAAGGCCACCAGCGCAATCAGGCCGACGGCGAGTATCGCGGACGAGTACAGGAATCCGCGCTCCGCCGGAATTTCCATCATGATCGGCAGGCCCGAGTAGAGCAGGTAGACGGTGTAGGCCAGCGCCGGCAGGCCCAGCAGCATGTTGAGCCACAGCACCGGGTATACTTCCATGATGCCGATCAGGAACAGCGGGGTCGCCGTATAGGTCGCCAGCGTGATACACAGCGGCAGCGGTTTTTCGACCTCGTAAGCCTTGCCGAGCAGGTGGATAACCCAGCCGATCGTCAGCACGCCGACGATCAGCGCCAGGTAGTAGATTATCGCGATCGAGACCGCGGATTCGCCGGTGATGCGGATCGGATCGCCGACACCGATACGCCAGCCGACCTGGGTGGTGCCGATATATCCGGATAACGCCGGGATAGCGGCCAGCAGGAATACGTGGCCGATACCGGTGCGCTGGGTAGATTTATATTGATCGCGAATCTTTGCCCATTCACGCGCGGGATCGGTAAATAAGCCGATAATGTGCTGGATAAACATGGCAGCCCGTATTATTTTGTTTGCAAGATATTACCATGGTCTCGTATTGTATATTGATTCATGTCAAGCAAGGTAATATTAGAATTTGCATTGTGCGCATGATCATTCTTAAGTAGCCACACTCGCCTCGTCCCGCGGAATTAGTCGAATGTCATTTACTGGAGCGCTCCCCGATCAACACGGTGAATCCGGCGTCGACCCCGCGGGGAAATGTTTTCATTGCGGCCAGCCGATTCCCGCGGGACGGCGGCTGACCGCGCGCATCGACGGCGCCGACCGGCCGATGTGCTGCCCCGGTTGCCAGGCCGTCGCGGAAGCTATTGTCTCCTCCGGGCACGATAATTTCTACCGCGTCAGAAGCGGCCACACACCGGGGGCAGAGCGACGCGAGGCCGGCGATGCCGCGGTCTACGACCGGCCCGAGATCCAGCGCCAGTTCGTGCACGCGCTCGACGACGATATCCGCGAGGTCAGCCTGATTCTCGAGGGCATCAGCTGCGCCGCCTGTATCTGGCTGATCGAGAAACATCTGGGCGAACTGCCGGGGGTGGTCGACGTGCGGGTCAATTACGCTACCCAGCATGCGCTGCTGCGCTGGAACGACCGGCAGACCAGGCTCAGCGAAATCCTGCGCGAAATCGAGGCTATCGGCTACCGGGCCGTGCCCAGCAACGGCGAACTGCAACAGGCGGCGCATCGCCGCGAGAGGCGTTCGCT
>JASFKL010000057.1:0-15666 GCA_050118655.1 Gammaproteobacteria bacterium
CCGTGATCACGCTGCTCGCGGGAATCGTCGCGCATCGGCGGCTGGGCGGCATGAGCATGGTCGCCGCGATGGTCGCCGGCAGCGTCGCCGCGGCGCTGTTCAATATCGCCTTCGGCGAGGAAGCCTCTGGGATCCACATGGTAGGCGCCCTGCCGCAGCAGCTGCCGCCTTTTTCGACGCCGATATTTTCGCTCGATGTATTCCGCGAACTGTCGCCTCTTGCGTTCGCGATGACGCTGTTCGCGCTGACCGAAGCGGTGTCGATCGCGCGCGCGATCTCCCTGAAATCGGGCCAGCCGATCGCGGGCAGCCAGGAATTTATCGGCCAGGGCCTGTCCAACATCGTCGGCAGTTTTTTTTCGTCCTATGTCGCCACCGGTTCGTTCAACCGCAGCGGCGCCAACTACGACTCCGGCGCGCGCACCCCGCTGGCCGCCGCGATGGCTGGCGTGATGCTGATCGGGCTGGTGATGGTGGTCGCGCCCCTGACCGCCCACCTGCCGAAAGCGGCGGTGGCCGGGCTGCTGTTCCTGGTGGCCTGGCGGCTGATCAATTTCCGCCAGATCAGGCAAATCTTGAAGGCAGACGAAAACGAGGCGATCATTCTCGCGATCGTGTTTTTCGGCACGGTGTTCTTTTCCATCGAGTTCGCGATTCTATCCGGGGTAATCCTGTCGCTGATGATTTACCTGCGCAAGACCTCGCACCCGCGCCTGTCGCCCCGGGTTCCGGATCCCAACTCGAAGACGCGTAAATTCATTTACGGCCAGTTCCTGCCCGAATGCCCGCAGCTGAAAATCCTGCGCCTCGACGATTCGCTTTATTTCGGCTCCGTGTCCCATGTCGGCGAACTGCTGCGCCGCTACCGCGAGCACTATCCCGAGCAAAAGCACCTGTTTCTGCTGACCAAGGGCATCAGCCAGGTCGATGTCGCAGGGGCGGAGCTGTTGATCAACGAGGTCAGGGAACGGCGCTCCATCGGCGGCGACATGTACATCTACCGGCTCCGGGATTCCGCGGCCAAGGTTTTCAATCGCGGCGGCTATGCCGACGAAATCGGCGAGGCGAATATCTTCGACGGCAAGCTGGATGCGCTTTCGTCGATTTTCGGCCGGCTCGACAAGAAAATTTGCGCGACCTGCGAAAACCGCATCTTTCTCGAATGCCAGACAGTAGATAAAATCGAGCCCGCTTCGGGGAGTTGAGCCGCATGTCTTTCAACATAGGACCCTACCGCTTCGAAAATCCGCTCGCCCTGGCGCCGATGGCCGGGGTCACGGATCGCCCGTTTCGCCAGCTGTGCCGGCGGCTGGGCGCGGCGATGACGGTCTCGGAAATGATTACCAGCCGGCCCGAGCTGCGCGACAGCCGTAAAACCCGGCTGCGCCTCGATCACCAGGGAGAGCCCGGCCCCGTAATTGTGCAAATTGCCGGCGGCATCCCCGAAATGATGGCCGACGCCGCGGCCTACAACGTCTCGCAGGGAGCGCAAATCATCGACATCAACATGGGTTGCCCGGCAAAGAAGGTTTGCCGCGTCGACGCCGGCTCGGCACTGCTCAGGGACAGCAAGCTGGTCGAATCGATCCTGCGCGCGGCGGTCGGCGCGGTGGAAGTCCCCGTGACCCTGAAAATTCGCACCGGCTGGGCCCGCTCTTGTCGTAACGCGCTGGAAATTGCGCGTATCGCCGAGGACTGCGGCATCCAGGCGCTGACGATTCACGGGCGCACCCGGGAAGACAAATTCCAGGGCGAGGCCGAGTACGAGACCATTCGCCGGGTCAAACAAAACCTGTGCATCCCGGTGATCGCCAACGGCGACATCGATTCGGTGAAAAAAGCACGAATGGTCATGGACTTCACGGCTGCTGATGCTATTATGGTCGGCCGTATTGCGCAGCAACGTCCGTGGATTTTTGGCCAGATCGAACGCTATCTGGACACCGGAGCGGAGCCGGAAGAACCTTCGGACGAACAAAAACAAGAGTGGCTGTGCAGCCACCTGAAAAATCTGCATGCGTTTTACGGAGAGCAACAGGGGGTGCGAATAGCGCGCAAACACATTGTCTGGCAACTCGGCCAGAACGATGGCTTTGACGCCGTCAAGCCACTGCTGATGCAGGCCCAAACAGCGGCACAGCAGCTGCAGACGATCGAGGCTTACTTCGAAAAGCGCTTCCTTGAAAGCTACTATGACCGGGCATCTTGAGGAGTGGCCGTCGCGTACCGCGGCTAGTGAGAGTGGCAAAAAAGAAAAACACAAGTCAATTACAACAGTCGGTGGAAAAAGCAATCCGCAAGTATCTCGACGATCTCGACGGTGAATTGCCGTGCAACCTGTTCGATACCGTGATTTCCGAAATCGAGCAGCCGATGCTGAAAACCGTGCTGCGCCACTGCGACAACAACCAGTCGAAGACCGCATCCTGCCTCGGGATCAACCGGGGAACCCTGCGCAAGAAACTTAAGCAATACCATATCGAACATTAATACCGGTCGATGCCCGTTCGGTTATAATTCCGCCTTCGCCATCACACTACGGATCTCATATGTCAAAACCCGTTCGCCGCGCGCTGATCAGCGTTTCGGATAAAGACGGCATCGTCGAGCTGGCGCAAAGTCTGGACCGTCTCGGTGTCGAGCTTCTGTCTACCGGGGGTACCGCGAAACTGATCGCCGAACAGGGAATAGCGGTGACCGAGATATCGGATTACACCGGGTTTCCGGAGATGATGGCGGGACGGGTGAAGACCCTGCATCCGAAGGTCCACGGCGGCATACTCGGGCGCCGCGGTATCGACGACGAGGTGATGAGCGAACACGCCATCGCGCCGATCGACCTGGTCGTCATCAACCTCTACCCTTTTCAACAAACCGTTGCCGATCCCGACTGCAGCCTCGAGGACGCGATCGAGAATATCGATATCGGCGGGCCCGCGATGGTCCGCGCCGCGGCCAAGAATAACGATAGCGTTACCGTCGTGGTCGACCCCGGCGATTATCCGTTGCTGCTCGAGGAAATCGAATCCGGCGGCGAGGTCAGCGCCGGGGTCCGCTTCTCGCTCGCCATCAAGGCTTTCGAGCACACCGCGCAATACGACGGTGCGATCGCCAATTACTTCGGACGCAAGGTACAGCCGGCGGAAGAAGCCGAATTTCCGCGCACCCTGAACCTGCAGTTCCGCCATGCCCAGGCGATGCGCTACGGCGAAAACCCGCACCAGTCGGCCGCCTTCTATACCGCCGACGACAGCCGCGAACCCTCCGTTGCCAGCGCCCGGCAACTGCAGGGCAAGGCCCTGTCGTTCAACAATATCGCCGACACCGATGCCGCACTCGAGTGCGTCAAGCAATTCGACGCGCCCGCCTGCGTGATCGTCAAGCACGCCAATCCCTGCGGCGTCGCGCTCGCGGACAATATCAACGACGCCTACCAGAAGGCTTACAGCACCGATCCCGAATCGGCCTTCGGCGGCATCATCGCCTTCAACCGCCCGCTCGACGCGGCGACCGCGAAAGCGATCATCGAGCGGCAATTTGTCGAGGTCATCATCGCTCCCGGGGTCGACGAGGACGTGTCCGCCGTCGTCGCGGCCAAGGAAAACGTGCGCCTGCTGGTTTGCGAGCAATGGCAGGAGATCCTGCCGCGGCTCGACTACAAGCACGTCAACGGCGGCTTGCTGGTTCAGGATGCCGACCAGGCGCTCTACAAGGGACTGGAGGTCGTCAGCGAGGTGCAGCCCGACGAGGCGCAGATGCGCGATCTGTTGTTTGCCTGGCAGGTCGCCAAGTTCGTCAAGTCCAACGCGATCGTCTACGCGGGCGGCGCGATGACCATCGGCGTCGGCGCCGGGCAGATGTCGCGCATCAACAGCGCGCGCATCGCCGCCATCAAGGCCGAGCACGCGGGCCTCCAGGTGTCGGGCTCGGTGATGGCATCGGATGCGTTCTTCCCGTTCCGCGACGGTATCGACGCCGCGAACGAGGTCGGCATCCGCGCAATTATCCAGCCCGGCGGTTCGATGCGCGACGACGAGGTGATCGCCGCCGCCAACGAGCACGGCATGGCGATGGTTTTTACGGGCATGCGCCATTTCCGGCACTAGGACGGGGATGACCGATTCCATAAAAGTTCTGATAGTCGGCGGCGGAGGCCGCGAGCACGCGCTGGCCTGGAAAGCTGCCCAGTCGCCCCGCGTCGAACAGGTTTTCATCGCCCCGGGAAACGCCGGTACCGAACTCGAGGACGGCATCGTCAATATCGCCATCGGCGCCGAGGATATCGATTCGCTGATCGAATTCGCCGCCAGCAACGATATCGGGCTGACCATCGTCGGACCCGAGGCGCCGCTGGTCGCCGGCATCGTCGATCGCTTCGAGGCCCGCGGCCTGAAAATTTTCGGCCCCGGCGCCGGCGCGGCTCAGCTCGAGGGCTCGAAGACCTTTACCAAGGATTTCCTCGAGCGCCACGCCATCCCGAGCGCGGCCTACCGCAGTTTTACCGACCTCGGCGAGGCCCGCGAATACCTGCGCAACCGTGCCATGCCGATCGTCGTCAAGGCCGACGGCCTGGCGGCCGGCAAGGGAGTGATCATCGCGCAAACCCCGGCCGAGGCCGAGGCCGCGGTCGCAGACATGCTGGCCGGCAATCGCTTCGGCGAGGCCGGTCACCGCGTGGTTATCGAAGAATTTTTGCAGGGCGAGGAAGCCAGCTATATCTGTATCGTCGACGGCGAGCAGGTGCTGCCGATGGCCAGCTCGCAGGATCACAAGGCGCGCGACAACGGCGATCTCGGGCCCAATACCGGCGGCATGGGCGCCTATTCCCCCGCGCCGGTGGTCGATGCCGAGATCGAGGCCCGGGTGCTGCAGCAAATCATCATGCCGACGGTGCGCGGCATGAATGCCGAGGGCAATCGCTACCGCGGTTTCCTCTACGCCGGCCTGATGATCGGCGTCGACCGGGTGCCGCGGGTACTGGAATATAATTGCCGCTTCGGCGATCCGGAAACCCAGCCGATTCTGATGCGCCTGCAATCCGATCTCGTCGACTTGTGTCTCGCTGCCTGCGACGGCGAACTCGCGGGCAAGACCGCGCGCTGGGACGCGCGCTGCAGCCTCGGCGTGGTGATGGCTGCAAAAGGTTACCCGGGCGATTACGAAAAAGGCGAGACGATCGCCAATATTCCGCCGGAATCGAGCAGCGGCAAGGTCTTCCATGCCGGCACCCGGCTCGACGAGCAAGGACACATTCTAACCGCCGGAGGGCGCGTGCTTTGCGCCGTCGGCCTCGGCGACGATCTTCTCGCGGCGCAGAAAAAAGCTTATCAAATGGTGGCAGAAATCGACTGGAAAACGGCTTATTTTCGCACCGACATCGGCTTCAAGGCACTCTGAAGCAATCCCCGGAAGAATCCGAACGTAAAGTGATTTATGAGCTAGGTGGCGTAAGCCTTTGAGCGTCAATGAAAAAAAATCACGTCCCTGTGAAATCGACACAACCACTACATATTGTATGTGCAAATAATAAATATCACAACATATTGTGATTTGTTTTCACATGGCTATACTACCGCAAAACACCTCCGGGATTCCTGCTCATGATATGCCCCAAGTGCCGTTCGCAGATGTTCGTTGCCGATGAAACCTTCACCCTGCTCAGTCATGTCACCTTTTACCGTTGCAGTCTCTGCATCGGTGAGCACGTCTCGTCGGAGCCGATCCAGGAGTCCGGCGACCAGGTCGACGAATACTTCGCTACCCCGGCCGTCGACAGGGAACGTCCGCAACTGATGTAACCTGGCCGGCGTCGGTTTCGACCGACGACACGCCGGGCCGCGCAACGCGGACAGCGATGCCGCGGGATTGAAATCCACCTGGGGAAATCCTCTCGCACTGCCGGCTGGCAGCCTTCAGACCGACGGGAATTCCAGCACGACCTGCAAGCCCCCCAGCCCGGCTTTCGAGAATCGCATCCGGATATTGTAGGACTCGACGATATCGGCGACCACGGCGAGGCCTATGCCCTGCCCCTCGGTAGCCTCGTCGAGACGGGTGCCGCGTTTCAGAATCTGTTCGATCTCGGCTTCGCCCAGACCCTCGCCGTCGTCCTCGATAGTCAAGGAGGCCGACTTGTCGTCCAGGGCGCTGCCCGTCAGCGCGATGCGGTTGCGGCCGTACTTGAAAGCGTTGTCGAGCAGGTTACCCACCACTTCCAGGCAATCCCCCTCGTCCATGCGCAACAACATGCGCGGCGGGAGGTCGCACTCCACCCGGATACCCTTTTCCCGGTAAACCTTTTCCAGCGCCGACATCAGCTTGTCGATCAGCTGTACCATGTCGACCGGCCTGGCGATGCGTACGTCCGAGACGCTGGTCGCCTTTTGAAGCTGGTAGGATACGATCTGGTTCATGCGCTCGATTTGCTCGCGCAGGGTTTCGAGTTGCGCGCTGTCGATCGACTTTTGATCGCCCAGCCCGGTCAATACCGCGAGCGGCGTTTTCAGGCTGTGCGCGAGGTCGTCCATCGCGTTGCGATAGCGCTGGCGCTGAAATTGCTCGCGTTTGAGCAGGATATTCAGGTTTTCGGTCAGCGGCGCGATTTCGTCGGGATATTCCTGCTCGAAACCGGATTGTCGACGGTCCTCGATCGCCTTGACCTCGAGGCCGATTTGCTCCAGCGGCCGCAGGCTCCAGCGTGCGACCACGTACATGATCAGCAACAACAGGATGGTGGTTATGATCAGCCAGGCCCAGAGCGTCTGGCGGAACCGGTTCAACTGCTCGAAATAATCCACCGCGTTGCGCCAGACCACGATGTCATAGCGCTGCAGCTCGGCGTTGGCGTCGGGCCACTGGATCGCGAATCCGAGCCGGAAATAAGGCGTCGCCTGGTGCTCCATGGTCTGGAATTGCCACTCCCCGATCTCGATCTTCTCGATTGCGGGAAATTCGGTGGTGATCGATCGCGAGCGCCAGATGAGGTTTTTCTGCGCATCGTAAATCAGCGCGTAGAGGCCCGAATTTCGGGTCATCAGGCTCGGCTCGAACAGGCGCTCGGGGGCGACCGTGATGCTGTGCCCGTCGCGGTCGAGATCCACGGCCGCCAGCAGGCTGTAGATGAGCAGCTGCAGGCCGTCTTCCTCGGCCTGCAGGGCCCGCTTGACCACGGCGCGCTCCAGGGCTATCGCGGTCAACACCATGAACACGGCCAGCACCACCATCGATACCAGCGTCAGCCTGGATTTTATCGACCTCACCGCGACCTGCCCCCTGCTCGCAACATGCGGGCTATTATGCCTGGTTGGCGCGCGCCAGGGTAAACCGGTAGCCGCGGCCGCGCAGGGTCTCGATCGGCTGCAGGGTCTCGTCGGGATCGAGCTTTTGCCGCAGGCGCCGGATGAATACCTCGATCACGTTGCTGTCGTTGTCCGATTCGTCGTCGTACAGGTGCTCGGTCAGCACGGTCTTCGAAATCACCTCGCCGGCATGCAGCATCAGGTATTCGAGCATCTTGTACTCGTAGGCGGTCAGCTCCAGTTCGCGCTCGCCGACGTAAGTCCGCTGCGTGGCGGTGTCGAGGCTGACCGGCGCGCAGACGATACGCGAGTCGGACCAGCCCGAGGCCCGCCGGATCAGCACGCGGATTCGCGCCATCATTTCCTCGTGGTGGAAAGGCTTGACCAGGTAATCGTCGGCGCCGGCATCGAGTCCCTCGACCTTGTCCTGCCAGCGTCCGCGCGCGGTCAGTATCAGGATCGGAATTTTGATACCCTGCTGGCGAATCCGGCCGATGACATCGAGGCCCGACATTTTCGGCAGGCCGAGGTCGATGACGGCGACGTCGGCCGGGTACTCCTGCACCAGGTACAGCCCTTCGTCGCCGTTATCCGTGCTATCGACCGCGAAGCCCTCCGATTTCAGGCGTTCTACGATTTGCCGCTGGATATCGATATCGTCTTCTATGACTATCGCTCGCATCGTAACTCTCGCTCTTCGATACACCAAGATTAGATCACAGGCGTAATTTGTATGCGCATTTTTATGCGCTCGCCGGGATCGTAGGGCATTTCAAGCCGATAAGTCCTGCCGCGGTATTCGTAGGTCACGTCGTAGGCGTCGAGCACCTGCTCGTAGTCGGTGCGATAATAAGTCTTGCAGTGCTCCTCGTATCCCACGACTTCCGGCGGGCGGTGCGAATCGTGCCCGTTGACCGCCTCGTGGCCGATTTTGGCGCCGAGCAGGGTGCCGACCGCGGTCGCCACCCGTTGTCCGTTGCCCCGGCCTACCTGGTGGCCGATGATGCCGCCGATGATACCGCCGGCGAGCATACCGCCGGCCGACTTGTGTTCGCGGCGCGTATGGTAGACGGGTTCGTCGCGGCATTCGCGCACCGGCCGGGATACCTCGACCTCGCGGTACAGCGGCTCGACGTCGACCACGCGCGCGTATTCGAACAAATCCTGGCGGCCCGCGTGATCGTAGTGCTGCTCGATGGAGCCGGCCGCGCTCGCGGCGCCGGCGAACGCGAACGCGAACAGGGTTACTGCGACAGTGGCTTTGAGAGTTTTCATCTCGGTCTCCTGCGATTAAACGATTGACCGGCAATATAGGCACAAGTAACTGAATCGAAGCTTAACGCCCTGATTCGACTCTACTTATGTGAATTTTTTACCGGTGAACGGCATCATTCCGGCGAAAGCCTGCGCGGTCCGGCCGGAATTACGTGGCTTTAAATCGTCATTGCGGCCTCCGAGTCGCAATCCATCGTCGAGCCTCCTCGAATCCCGGCCGGGCGCAGCCCGGGTTACCCATCCGGACCCGCGTAACAGACCCCGCCCCGGGGGCCGCGTTGACGGAAGTAATCGTAACCCCTGACGCCGGGTGCTAGTCCCTGCGCAGGCGGTCGTCGAGCGCGATCGGCGTCGGGTAACGGGCGATGATGTAGTACGACGAAAACACGAACGAAAGCAGCGTCGAAATCTGGATCAGGTAGGAAACCTCGGCGCGGATCAGCGCGAGCTCCGAGGCCATCACCGCGAGCAGCAGCGAAAACTCGCTCATTTGCCCGAGGCGCACGGCGACCTCGGTCGAGCGCTGCGCGGATTCCTTGCTCAGCATCATCAACAGGCGGTAGAGCAGCGGCTTCAGCAACAGCGCGATCAGCCCGAGGCCGAGCGCCGCGAGCCAGATTTTCGGTAGCAGCCCGAGGTTGAAACCGGCTCCGAGAGCGACGAAGAATATGATCAGGAAGAAATCGCGCAGCGGCTTCAGGCTTTCGGCGATAAACAGCGCGATCGGGCTGCGCGCGATGGTGACGCCGGCGATGAAAGCGCCGATTTCGTATGACAGCCCGAGCCGTTCCGCGCCCTCGGCGAGCCCGAGGCACCAGCCGATGGCGAGCAGGAAAATGTACTCCTGAATCCGGTCGAAGCGCGTGATCAGGAAGGTGAGAACGTATTTTTCCAGCAGGTAGGCGATCAGTACCAGCGTCGGCAGCGCCACCAGCGGCAGGCTGATCGCCGTCCAGCCTCCGCGATCGCCGGATGCTCCCTCGATCGCCAGCAGCAGGAAAATCGCGATGATGTCCTGCAGCAGCAGCACGCTGATGATGATCTCCCCGGTTCGCTGGTGGTGCAGCACGGTGGTCGGAATCAATTTCAGCCCGATGATGGTGCTCGAAAACATCAGTGCCGAACCGATGACCAGCGACTCGGCCTGGCTGTAGCCGAACATCAGGCTGTAGCCGTAGCCGACGCCGAGTATCACCAGCGAGGACAGTCCCGTGACCAGCACCGTCTCGCCGGCGAGGCGAATCAGCTGCTGCGGGTGCAAATGCAGGCCCAGCAGGAACAGCAGGAACACGATGCCGACGTCGGCGATACCCTGGATCAGTCCGAGATCCGAGATCAGGTTGAATCCCCAGGGACCGATCAGCAGGCCGAGCCCGATGTAAGCGATGATCAGCGACTGGCGCAGGGAGAGCGCCAGGGTCGCGAGCAACCCGGCACCGCAAAAGATCAGAAACAGAATATTGACGACCGACGAATGATCCATGACAGGCAGGTTAACACGACACGGGCTTGATTTTTAAAAGTGAATGCCTAAGCTTGTCGGCGATTCGAACCACGGCACCTTTATGCTAGCACTGGAAATCAACGACCTGCACAAAACCTACGCCAGCGGACTCGAAGCGCTGAAGGGGATCGACCTGCGCGTGGAACAGGGTGATTTCTTCGCCCTGCTGGGACCCAACGGCGCCGGCAAGTCCACCTGTATCGGCATCATCTCGGGACTGGTCAACAAGACCGCCGGCAAGGTCAGCATTTTCGGACATTCCATCGACGACGATTTCATCGCCGCCAAGGCGCTGCTCGGTTCGGTACCGCAGGAATTCAACTTCAATACCTTCGAACCGGTAGAGGAAATCATCATCAACCAGGCGGGCTACTACGGCGTCCCGGCGAGCATCGCGCGACAGGAAACCGAGCGCTACCTGAAACAGCTCGGCCTCTGGCAGCACCGCAGGTCGCAGGCACGCCGCCTCTCGGGGGGCATGAAGCGTCGCCTGATGATCGCGCGAGCGCTGGTTCACAAGCCCCGGCTGCTGATCCTCGACGAACCGACCGCCGGCGTCGACATCGAGCTGCGGCGCTCGATGTGGGATTTTCTCGAGCGCATCAACGACGAGGGCACCACGATCATCCTGACCACTCACTACCTCGAGGAAGCCGAGCGCATGTGCCGCAACGTGGCGATTATCGACGAGGGCAGGATCATCCAGGACAGCAGCATGCAGGAGCTGCTGCTGCAGCTGAACAGCGAAACCTTCGTACTCTACCTGCGCGACAATCTGGAGCAGACGCCGCAATTGAAGAGCTTCGACATCATACGGCGGCTCGATGCGCACAGCCTGGAAGTCGAAGTGCCCGAAAACCTGTCGATAAACGATCTGATCAACGAGCTCGAAGACCAGCAGATCGTGGTCGAGCGGATGCGCAACAAGGTCAATCGACTGGAAGAATTGTTCGTCAAGATGACCTCCAAGCACGATGCGGAGACCCTCGCCTGATGATGCGTCAGTTCTGGATCGCCTACCTGACGATTACCCGCAAGGAAATCAAGCGCTTCGCGCGGATCTGGGTGCAAACCATTATCCCCCCGGTGGTCATGGTGGCGCTTTATTTCATTATTTTCGGCAACCTGATCGGGCAGCGCATCGGCGAAATGGACGGCATGGTCTACGTCGACTTCATCATGCCGGGCCTGGTCATGATGTCGATCATCACCAATTCCTACGCCAACGTCGTGTCGTCGTTCTACGGCGCCAAGTATTCGCGCCATATCGAGGAGATGCAGATCGCGCCGGTGCCGAACCTGGTCATCCTGCTGGGTTTCGTCAGCGGCGGCGTCGCGCGGGGCCTGAGCGTGGGCATCGCGGTAACCCTGGTGTCGCTGCTGTTTACCGATTTCAGCATGCACAGCCCCCTGGTCGTGCTGCTGGTGGCCCTGATGACTTCCTGCCTGTTCGCGATGGCGGGGCTGATCAACGGGATATTCGCCAACAGCTTCGACGATATCAGCATCGTGCCGACTTTCGTGCTGACGCCGCTGACCTATCTCGGCGGCATATTTTATTCGATCAGCCTGCTGCCCGAATTCTGGCAACGGGTTTCGCTGGGCAACCCGATCCTCTACATGGTCAACAGTTTCCGCTACGGCTTTCGCGGCAGCAGCGACATCGAACTGGGTACGGCGCTGCTGGTCATCGGCATATTCATCGCGATCCTGTTCTCGGCCAGCCTGATTCTGCTCGAGCGCGGTACCGGGATTCGCCAGTGACGGAACTCGTCGACATCGGCGTCAACCTGACCAACAAGAGCCTGATGCGCGATCTCGAGGGCGTCATGCAACGCGCCGCCGATGCCGGCGTCAGGCAGATGGTGGTCACCGGCACCTCGATCGAGGTAAGCGGCCAGGCGCTGGAACTCTGCACGCGCTTCCCCGACCGGCTGGTTTTTACCTGCGGCGTTCATCCGCACCACGCCGACGAGTGGGACGCGGTCAGCCCGGATCGTCTGAAAAAAATGGCGCAACATCCGGCGGCGCGCGCGATCGGCGAAACCGGGCTCGACTTCAACCGCAGCTACTCGCCGCACGAGGCCCAGGAAACGGCTTTTCGCCGCCAGCTCGAACTCGCCGAGGAACTCGAAATGCCGGTTTTTTGCCACCAGCGCGACGCGCATGAGCGTTTCGTGGAAATCCTGCGCGATTATCGCGACCGCCTCGGCAGGATCGTCGTGCACTGCTTTACCGACAGCCGCGAAGCCCTGCTCCACTATCTCGACCTCGACTGTCATATCGGCATTACCGGCTGGATCTGCGACGAGCGCCGGGGACTGGAACTGCAACGGCTGGTCAAGCTGATTCCCGCCGAGCGCCTGATGCTGGAGACCGACGCTCCCTACCTGTTGCCGCGCGACCTCGAGCCGCGGCCGGCGAACCGGATCAACGAACCGGCCTACCTGCCCCATATTCTCGAGGCCGTCGCCCGCCACCGGGGGGAGCCCGCCGATGCGCTGGCGGCGCAATGTCTCGCCAACAGCAGGGAATTCTTCAATCTCCAGGCCTGACCCGGCGGGGTCTGGACGGTCCTGGCGCCGGGGGTTCTAATTCGGCGCGGATTGCGCGTAAAATAGCCGTACAAGCGCAGCTATAAGTCCTACAATTAGTAGAGTAGTGGAAATTCCCGGTTAATGAACGATCAGGTAAAACTCAATTTCTTCGCCTCGGCTCCCGAACCTTGCAGTTACCTGGATAACCGCAAATCCGTCAGTGCGTTCGCGAATCCGCATACGGATTTGGACATGAGCACCTATAACGAGTTGATTCGACACGGTTTTCGGCGCTCCGGCGGCTATATTTACCGGCCCCACTGCCCGCACTGCCAGGAATGCATCTCGGTGCGCATCCCGGTTCGCAAGCACCGTTATTCGCGCAACGAAATGCGCATAATCCGCCGCAACGCCGACCTCGAGATCAGCGTCACCGCGGCCCGCTACCGGGACGAGCATTTCGATCTCTACCGCCGCTACATCAACAGCCGCCACAACGACGGCAGCATGGCCAATCCCAGCAAGTCCGATTACCACCGCTTCCTGATCTGCGACTGGACCGATACGCTGTTCATCGAGTACCGGCTGAATCGCATCCTGGTCGCGGTCGCGGTTTCCGACCTGACCGATCACGGCCTGTCGGCGGTATATACCTTCTTCGACCCGGATTACGCGTCTCGCAGCCCGGGCCATTTCGCGATTCTCAACCAGATCGACGAAACCCGCCAGCGCGACCTCGAATACCTGTACCTCGGATACTGGATCCGCGATTGCGCCAAGATGAGCTACAAGCGCCGCTACAAGCCGCTGGAAGCCTTCGTCGCCGACCGCTGGGTTTCCCTGGACCCGACCTGAAAACGGCGCCAGGCGCCTTTCCCTGCCCGTTCAGCCAGCCCCGCGCCGGCCGCGGGATTACCCCGCGAGCAACTCCCGAAGCCGATTCCAGTCGAAGGCGCCGCCGGGATCGGTTTTGCGTCCCGGGGCGATATCGCTGTGGCCGGCGAGCGCATCGGACTCGATATCCGGGTAGCTGGACCGCAGGGCCTCGACCAGCCGCGCCAGGCTCGCGTACTGCTCTGCCTCGTAAGACCGGTCGTCGCAGCCTTCCAGCTCGATGCCCACGGAAAAATCGTTGCAGGCCGTCTCGCCGCGCCACTCCGACATGCCGGCATGCCATGCCCGGTCGAGGAAAGACACGAACTGGACGATATTTCCGTCGCGCTCGATCAGGCAGTGGGCGGATACTTTCATCTCGCAGATCGATTCGAAGTAGGGATGGGCGCCGACATCCAGCCGATTGCAAAAAAAATTCCGGATATGGCCGCCACCGAACTCGCCAGGTGGTAAACTGATGCCGTGCACGACGATGAGTTTTATGCGTGCACTGTCGGGCCGGGAGTCGAAGTTGGGAGAAGGCAGGGATTCCGCGGATTTTAACCAGCCGGCATCATCGATGAAGAATTTCGTCATACGCCTGTAGATATCCGGGACATTGCTTAACCTCGCTGGCACGATAGTTTATCACTCTTGAAGCTGCAAGATCTCAATCGACCGCAACGCCTCGCCGTTGAATGCCTCGATCGGCCCTGCCTCGTGCTGGCCGGCGCGGGCAGCGGCAAGACCGGCGTCATCACGCGCAAGGTCGCCTGGCTGATCAGCCAGGGCTACGCGCCGAGTACGATCTGCGCGGTGACCTTTACCAACAAGGCGGCGCGCGAAATGAGACAGCGGGTATCCCGCCTGTTGGGCGGCAAGTCCGCATCCGGGCTGAAAATATCCACCTTTCACAGTCTCGGCCAGCGCATCCTGCTGCAGGAAGCGCAGCGGCTCGGTTATCGGCGCGGCTTCAGTATCATGGATGCCCGCGACGTCGAGACCTGTCTGTCGGAACTCGCGCATCGCGGCGATCAGGAAGCCGATTTCGGCAAGCTCTGCAGTTACCAGATAAGCCGCTGGAAGAACGATTTCGTCGCTCCCGAGGAGGCGCTGGCACGGGCCGATACCGGGCTCTTGCAAAGCCAGGCCCGTATCTACGGGGAATACCGCCAGCAGATGCTGGCCTGCAACGCGATGGACTTCGACGACCTGATCATGCTGCCGGTAACCCTGTTTCGCGAGCAGCCGGAAGTCCTCAACAAGTGGCAGGACCGGATCCGCTACCTGCTGGTCGACGAGTACCAGGACACCAATACCAGCCAGTACGAACTGATCCGGCTGCTCTGCGGCCTGCGCCGGAAATTGACCGTGGTCGGCGACGACGATCAGTCGATTTATGCCTGGCGCGGCGCGCGGCCGGAAAACCTCGAGCGCCTGCAGCGCGATTTTCCGACCCTCGAGGTCGTCAAGCTGGAACAGAATTACCGCTCCACCAGACGCATCCTCGACGCCGCCAACCGGCTGATCGCCAACAATCGGCACATCTACGAAAAGAAGCTCTGGTCCGCCTCCGGCGCCGGCGATCCGATTCGCGTATTCCCCTGCAGGAACGCCGAGGACGAAGCCAACCGCATCGCGGTCGACATACTCGCCCGGCGCTTCCAGGAAAACACGCCCTACCGGCAATTCGCGATCCTCTACCGCAGTAATTTCCAGTCGCGCGTTTACGAAAAGGCGCTGCGCGACAATTCCCTGCCCTACCAGATAACCGGCGGCAACGCCTTCTTCGAGCGCCGGGAAATCAAGGATTTGATGGCCTATCTGCGCCTGCTTAACAATCCCGCCGACGACGCCGCGTTGCTGCGCATCATCAACGTGCCGCGCCGCGAGATCGGTACCACGACGATCAGGACCGTTGCCGACTACGCGGCCAGGCGCCAGCGCAGTCTCGACGCGGCGATACGTGAGCTCGGATTGCTGGAATCACTCGGCCACCGCGCCCGCGTCCGCCTGCATGGCTTCGCCGATCTGATCGACGAGATGCGCCGCACCGCCGGAGACGAAGACGCGATGTCGCTGTGCCGCGAACTGGTCGCCCGCCTCGACTATGCAGACTGGCTGGAACAGACCAGCGCGTCGAAGAAGCAGGCCGAAGCGGCGCTCGAAAACGTCGACG
>JASFKL010000058.1:0-15607 GCA_050118655.1 Gammaproteobacteria bacterium
AAAATTAAATTGATCACGTCTTTTATCTACGCGATCTACTGTTTTACACATGTCAGTTTACTGTGCCGGAGGCGTCCAAAAATTAGATTTATCGTCAAACTTCCATCCCCTATTTTCGAGTAAATTTCGTTCTGCATTTAAAAACAATCCACCCTTATCACCCGGTGATGCATCGCGAATAGGTTTGCCATTTCGCATTTGTTGACGTAGTAAAGATGAGTTGGTTTTCCACTCCCCCTTGAAATCGGGTAATTTAGAAGGCCATTCTAGCTTAAACTCACCCGGTTTTAATTCTCCAGGTTTTGCAAGATCCTTCCCTCGACCTATTACAAGTCTGTCTCCGCCCTTAGATAATTTAGCCGCCTTTAAGGCAGTAGAAGTACCCGGAACGGGGTTCACCAAACCAACGGTACTGATAGCAGCATCGCTTCTAGCGCTAACCATCGCCTGAAGAGCTAGATTCGCCACAGCGTCATCACCCTTGATCACTGCCGCGGTATAAACAATCTCCTGGACCAGTAAATTTCCGACATCCTTTGCAAAAAAGTAGATATCACTCGGCGCGGGGCTATTTCCATCCGGATCTACATACTTGTAAGGGTTGCTGTTGGCGTAGTGATACCGGTTAAACGAATGAATGCTTGCCAGTGAAACGGGCGCCGGATCCGCCGACAAAAACCGCCCCTGCCTGGCGTCATACCAGCGCGCGCCGAAATAGGTGAGATCGAGTTCCTCGCTGTAGTTCTTGCCCGTGTACCAGTCGTCGCTGCCGCCGAAGAAGTCCTCGGTGGCATAGATCTTTTCGCCGTAGGGCTGGTATTCCTCGTTGAGATAGAGATAGCCGTCTTCGTCCGATTTCGCGATCACCGAGCCGAGCGCATCGTGGTGGTAGAAGGTCACCGACTGGGCGGCCTGCGAATTGCCCGCGAGCAGCAGCGCGAGGAAAGCGAACAGGTTTAGAATCTTGCTTTTCATATTCGTCTCCTCCTAGTAACCGCCACCAAAGACGCCGTCGTCCTCACCGCCGTTGTAGCAGCCACCGATCACCGCGCAGATACACTCGTAGATCGTGCATTGCTGGATGTCGTCGTAATTCTCGCCGCCGATCTGCCAGGCCGGGTCGTTGCTTTCGCTGACCGTGAAGCGCACGCTGTTCGACTTCACCGGCTTGTCGAGTTCGTGGTTGATGGCCTGCACGCGCATGCGGTAGGTGCCCGGCAGCATGCCGCCGACGTAGAAATCGAAGCTGTCGGTGCTCATCGCGCGGAAATACTCGTTGCCGGAAAACTCTTCGCCCGGGTTCTTGAGTTCCTTGGCGAGGTAATACGTCCCGTCGCCGCCCGTGAACGACAGGTTGAAGGTGATCGTCTCGCCCCAGACGACGTCGGTATCGCTCGCGCTCAAGGCAATATCAGTAATCGCGTCGAGGTGGTTCACCCAGACGACCTGCCCGTCCCTGACTTCCTTGTCCAGCGTGCCCTGGTTGCGCGCGCGAACCTGGAAACGGTTCTTGCCCAGGAACGCGGTGCTCGAGACTGAAAAAGTCGAATCGGGGCTAAAATCGCGCAGCACCGACCAGCTCGCCGTGGGCGCGCCGCCCTTGACCAGGAACTGGTACTCGTAGAGGCTGGTGGTGCCGTCGGGTACCGCGGTCAGGTTGATGTCCGGGCCAACGACGATGACCTTGGGCTGGTCGACCTGCAGCTCGACGTCGGCGAGCGGATTGTCGTCGTTGAGCCAGTAGGACATCCTGTCCGCCACTTCTCGATCGCCGCTGCCGGCATTACGGGCCTCGGCCCGGATGCGCTGCTTGCCGTAGATGCCGGTCGTATCCCAGGCGAAACTCGCCGCAGCGGACCAATTCTGCGCCACGACCCACTCCGCCAGGCCCGTGGTGTCCTTGGTCGAGAAGCGATACTCGATGTTCCCGTTGCCGCCGGTCACGACGGTGTCGAAGGTTATGACGGTACCCGAAGGTTGCGGGCTGAACAGCGACGGCGACAGCAGCACCGAGGTCACGGCATCGGCCGGGTTGATCCAGATGCGCAGCGCGTCCCTGGCGGGCTTGTCGAGGGTGCCCGCGCGCCGGGCGAAGACCCGAATCCGGTTCTTGCCGATATATCCGCTCGAGCTCCAGGCGAGCGCCGGGTCAGCGCCATAGTCGCGCAACAGGATCCAGTCGGGGGAAATCGCCTCGTTCTTGAGCTCGAACCGGTACTCGACCGGATCGCCTGAGCCAGCGGGAGCTGCCGTGAGCGCGGCGACGAAACCTTCGAGCTGCGGACCAATCGTATCGCTTTCGAGCATGACCGCGGTCAGCGGCGCGGCCGAGTTGACCCAGATCGAGATCGCGTCGCGGACCACGACGCTTTCATTGCCCACTTCGCGCACGCGAACCTGCAGACGGTATTTGCCGCCGAGGTCCGTCGTGTCCCAGGTTGTGTTGTCGGCACTGCCGAAAGCCTGTAACTGCGTCCAGCCAGCGGCGGTTTCGTCCAGCGACTTGAAGCGGAACTGGTACTCGTAGGCGCCGCCGTTGCCGCCCGACGCCTGCGCGCTCAGCGACAGGCTGTCGCCCGTCGTCAGCGGTCCCGCGCTCGAGCTGCCGAGGATCACGCCGAGCTCGACAGACGAAAAGTCCGTCACCGTCACGTCGACGCTGTCACTGGCCTGGTTGCCGGACTCGTCGGTCACGGTCACCTCGAAAGTCAGCGTTTCGTCGGCGGCGACCAGCGGCGCGATAAACGTCGCGAGCGCGGTATCGCCGTCGGCGATATTGACCGGCGTGCCGCCAACCTGCATCCACTGGTAAGCAACGATCTCGTTATCCGGGTCGCTCGACTGGCTCGCGTCGAGGAATACCTCGTCGCCCTCGGTTACGGTCTGGTCCGTGCCCGCGTCCGCGACCGGCGGGATCCCTTTTTGCATTTCGAACTTGTTGCTCAGGACCTTGGGGTTGGAAAGAATTTCACCATTGTCGGCGTAAGTCCAGATGACGAAAGTCGTGCCGCTGGCGTTCATCGCCTGCGCCAGCTCGGTGCGCGAAGTGCCGTAGTGCAGGTAGGGGCAGTGCAGGATCACGTCTTCCAGCCACCCCGCCTGGGCATCCCGGCGCGCGGCCCATACCGCGCTCGACCGCGGGCTGAAATCACGCAGGCTGGAAACGATCGACCAGTCGCCGAGGTCGTTGATCTCGAGATCCAGGGTTATGTAGTAGTCCGGATTGAAATCCCGCCGTGTCGGCGGATCGTCACCGAAGAAGTCCTCGATGTCCGCCATATAGTCGTCGTAATCGCAACCGACCGGATCGGGTCTTACGATCGCCTCCTGCCAGCCGTCACTCTGGTGAAACTCCCTGAGCGTGAGGCCGGTACCCGGCTGCTCGCGGTAGACGAGCACGCCGTTGCCCTGGCTGTCGAGTTCGAGATCCATCGGCGGCACGAAAGAGCCGTCGTTCGCCAGGGCGAACTGGTCGTCCACGGTGAGAACGCCGCTCCATCCCGAGCCGGGTATGAAATGCCGGGAAATGATCGTGCTGCCGGAATCGATCGCCACCAGGTGCAGGTAGCCGCTGTCGCTGGCCGCGATCAACAGGTCTTCCTCCAGGAAATCGGGGAAAAAGAAGGGGAACCCGAGCGATACCTGGCCTTGCCAGCCGGCGGCCGGATCGTAGGCGATTGCGCCGGTGGTATAGTCGCCTGCCGAATCGAGTTCGGCCAGCAGCATCTGACCGGCGCCATTGTCGGCGATAAACAGCCGCATCGGGCTGACCGATCCTCCCGGCGGCTCGCTCAGCAGCAACGCCTGCGGTGACGTCCAGCCGGTCTGCGGCGAGTATCGCAGCCAGCGGTACTCGGTAGCCGTCGTCAACCGGCCGATGACGACCAGTCCTTCCCCGTTGCTATTGAACGCCTGCTCGTAAAGCAGCCATTCGTTGCCGGCCCCTCCCTGCAGCAATTCGTCGTTCGTCCAGCCGCTGCCCTCGACGTAATACTGCGCGTAAATGCCGTCGGTTCTTCCGACTACCCGGATATCGGGGTCGTTCAATCCCTTGTCGGGAGGCGTCGTCGTCGCCGTCGTCCAGCCTCCCTGCTGGGTGTAACTCGAGTAAACCGGGACGAAAGTGTCGGCCGGAATCCAGCTGGCCGCGACATCGCCCTGCGCGTTGATTTCCAGGCTCAAGGGATCGCTGACGAATTGCGTCGTATGCACGATGCGCTGCGGCCAGGTATTCCAGCCGACCTTTACCGCGACGGTATCCGAAGGAGACGAATCGCCGAGCAGATTGCCGTCGATATCCAGGCGCTCCGCGACGATGACATAGTACAGATACTGCCCGTTGTTCAGGTCTTCCTGCACGAACGGACTCGATGACGTGTAAGTGCGATTGCTTTCCGTGATCGGCACCTGCGGCGTCGAGCTCGTGTAAACCGCGTAACGGTTGGCGCGCGGCACGGCCGGCCATGCCAGGTCGACCGAGGTCACGCCCGTGGTCACGAGGATCCCGTCCGGGGCATCCAAGGCATCGAAATTGATCGGATGCGTGCCGCCGCGAAATTCGTCGACATCGATTATGCCGTCATTGTCGAAATCGCTACTGGCGTCCATTTGCGCGAGGTTGCCGGGGAAGTAAATCTCTTCCCACAGGTCCGAAATCGTATCGCCGTCGGTATCGGTCTGGATGACTTCGATGCCCGCGACCGTGCTGGCACTGTTGCCTTCGTCGTCGGTCACGACGAGCTCGAAGACGAGCGTCTCGTTGAAGGCGACGATGGGGGTTTCAAATTCGGCAAGACCGGCGCCGAGGTCCACGATAGCAACCGGCGTACCCGCGACCTGCGACCACTGGTAGTCGACGATGGCGCCGCCGGGATCGAAGGACCCCGTGCCGTCGAGCCCGACCAGGACTTTCTCCAGCGCCGAGGGCTGCAGGGCGATCGAGGCCACCGGGTCGTCCGCGTCGCTCTTCACGCTGGCGACAATCTGGCTGCCCAGATAAATGTTTTCCTTGATCGACGCCGTCGGAAAATCGATTTCCGAGAAAACCACGTCACCCCTGGAGTAGACGTAGTGCCTGATATCGCCATTGAGCTGGCCGATCTGGCGCTCTACCCGGCGATTGTTGCCGTCGTACCTGAAATACATATCCGGCGCGGTCGTCCCCGAGACCTTGGTCGCGAATATCAGGTTGCTGGCGTCGTCGAAAAGCAGATCGTGCTGCGGTGTGTCGAGCTGGTTTCCGTAGACATCGTAGGATGGGGTCAGAAACGGAACGCCGTTGCGCTGCAATTGCGCCATGCGGTTGTCCTGGATTACGTAAACGTCGTCGTTGCCGCCGATCGAGCGTGAAGTCATGTTGTCCCGGAAATCGTAATCGAAACTGCCACTGCCCCACATGCCGTCTGCCGTCTTGAGCCGGTCCAGGCCGTCATAGGTCATGACGCGGGTGTTGATGTCGAGCCCGTCGACTATCTGCTCGACGTTGCCCCGGCCGTCGTAGAGATAGGTCAGGTCGATCAATCCGCTGTCCTGATCGCTATCCAGCCGGATCGATTCGGTCCATTCGCGTTCGTTGAGGGTAAACGTCGTCACCATGCCGTTGGCGTAGGTCAGCGATTGCTTTTGACCGCCCGGGAAATAAGTCGCGTCGTCGACGAAGTTCACGATGCCGATCGGGCGGCCGAAGGCGTCGTTCCGGTAAATAACGGACCTTCCGGACGGATAAGTGATCGTATCCAGGAAATCCAGGTTGTCATAGCCGTAGGAAAGCGTGTAGGCATCGCTACTGATCGTGATGTCTTCGTGGCTCAGGTTGTCGTTTTCGTCGTAGCCGTAGATCCGCGTACTGTTGGCGTTGTCGACGGCCGTCAGGTTGTCGTTATGGTCGTAATCGTAGGCTACGTCCGGCGTACTCCCGGGATAGTCGATGGTTTTCAACCGATTCAGGCCATCGAAGGTATAGATCGTCACCTCCGAATCGGGGCGCGTGTCGCCCGGAATGTCGGAGTTCCTGACTTGCCGGGAAGTCATGTTGCCGACATTGTCACGGCCGAATACCAGGTGGCCGATTTCGGGATGATCCTCGCTGACGAGGAAAAAACGGCTGTCGAAGTTATACAGCCGCTCCACTCCCGTACCCCCCTGCTGCCCCTGCCAGATTCGGGTAATGTTGCGCAGTTTGTCGTAATCGGCAACGGTTGTCATGCTTTCCGGTGCTTCGATTCGCACCAGCCGGTTGTCGTCCGGCGACCCGTACCCGATGAAGCGATTGACCGTGACGTTGCCTCTTTCGTCGATAATCCGCACGGATCCGGCATCGGGTTGATCGACAGGCCCATTTTGATTGTGATACCGGGTGAATCTCTGGCTACCGTCCGGATTGCGTACCTCGATCTCCCGTCCGAGCGCGTCTATGAATGTCGTCACCCCGAACTGATCGCGATCCTGCTGCGTGAGGCCGGTCGGATAATCGCCGTAGGAGGGTTTGGAAGCGAAGCGTTGGCGGCCGAGCAAGTCGAATTCGTTGACGGTGGTGATCGTGGTACCGGTCGTCAAATCGGTTTTCTCGGTGCGCACCGGGCTCATCAGGCTGTTGAATCGCGTGGTTTCGCGGAAGTTTCCGCGAATCAGCGTGCGCACCAGCCGGTCGTCTTCGCGGCTGTAGGTAATGGTCGCGTCGCTGTGGATCGGGAAATCGATGGCGGACAGGCGATCCATCACGTCGTAGTCGTATCGGGTGATATAGCCACGGCCGTTGGTCTCCGAATCCACGGTTCCCGTATCGTTGACGACGCGCGTCACGACCTTGCCCTCGGGGTACTCGATCTGCCTCGCAATCCCTCGATAATAGTCGGAATAAGTCGTTACCTGATTATTGGCATCGGTTTCGGTCGCCAGATCGCCCTCCGGGGTATAGGTGAAGTTGGTGACGACGCCGTAATTGTTCTGCTGCTCGAGGTTGCCGTTGGCGTCGAATTCACGGGTTACAGTTCCGACGTCGACCGTGGTCTCATTCTGCGTCCGGTTCACGATCCAGAGATCGGTATCGACGAAGTAGCTGGCCGTGGTATCGATGGTATCCGCTACCGAAGATCCTCCCTTGACGATATTGACCGGGTTGCCGAAACCGTCGTGATTGCTGAAGTCGGTGGTATAAAGCAAGCCGTGCTGGGCGATGGATTTCGAAGCCAGCAACGGGGCATTGGTTGCCGAATCGCGGAAATTCGGATCGCGTCCGTTCCAGTAGGCTTCCGTCGAAATGGCCTGTGGTTCCCAGGTATTATTTTCGATATACAATGCTTCACCCTGATCATTCATGACGGATTTACTGATCAGCAGCCCGATTTTCCAGATATCCCCCTCCTGCGTGTGTTCATATCCGTAATGGAGATAGCTTTCCGTGCCGTAGGGTGATTGAACAATAGTCAGATCGCCGACGGGTTGCCCCTGTCCCTCCAGCGTTCCCTGACCAGGGAAAAAGCTGTAAATCCAGCTGTTTTCGTCGCCGGTGATGATTTCGGGGGTGTCGAAAATCCGGTCATTGCCTGAGATGTTGATGGATTTGGTTTTGACGACCTGGTGAGGATCGGCATAAAAAGGCGATGTCTGGCCGAAAAAAACATCCTGGTAGGTGTACTCGATATTGCCGCCGTAGGGGTATCGTATTCCCCTCAACAAATGATGCCACTTCTGATAGATACTCGTTTCTCCCGGCACCAGTTCCTCGACGTTATACTCGTATTCCCATTTTTCGCCGTCCGGCCGCACGACCCGTAAAAGGTGGTAATTATCGAAATCGGGGTAAGATAAAAATCCGTCCAGGGCGCCGGCGGCATCGTTGTAGTCGTAAATGCTTTGATACTCGTAAGACCAGGTCTGGGTACTGGTGGATATCGTCTCGAGTCGAATATCGTTCGTATTCTCGTCGGTATAGGCGAAATCGACCGTCCTTCCGTCTCCAGGGTCGTAAACCGAGGTGATATAGACGATGAAATTACCGTTCGTGGCATAGTCGATCTGTATCGAGTTGCCGTTCGCATCCGATATGCGATCGACGAAGAGCCGAGACTTTTGCGTATCGATCGCCTGCGGCCCGTAACCGAGCCGGTACCGCATTCCGTCAGGGCTGTAAACCACCCACACGTTACCGGTTGCGGGCGGTTCGACGGGCTCGCAAGCCAGCTTGTAGCGCCCCTTGGACACCAGCACCGCCCCGCTTGCCGAAGCCATCGAACCGTCGTTCGCTACCAGCAGTTCGCTTGAACCTCCAGGAGTGATAAACACCGGGTTGTCCTTGGTATCGAACAATCCCGCAGCGGTCGTACAATTATTCGAATCGAGTACGTTACCGCTCGAAAACCTCATCTCGCCGAATGATATTTCCCACCCGTATCCGTAGACCTGCTTGACGTTTCGCTCTTCGACGGACGACTGGTACCTGCGTACCACGCGAATATCCATGCCCCCGTTGCCCGGCAGGAATACGTCGGTATTGGTGAACTGCAAGATGCCGTTAAACGGGGAAATAGATTCGTTGAAACTATCGTTGATTCGTTCTTCGAAAGGATTGAGGCCCGGTGTTGAATAGTAATCTCGCAAAGCCGTGGGCTCGGCAGATTGCCCCAGCCCTTTCGAGGGATATACCCCGAACACAATCGGGATAAAAACGATTGCCAGATAGACATTCAGCTTAGGAAGAAAATGCGATGAAACTACCCGATTCATTGAATACTCCTTTACTCTGCTCACAATAGCCCCTCCTCGCCGCTCGGCGTGAGGACAGGTCCAGTTTCATCTTGATTGGCCCAGGTCGCTTTTATCAGATTCTGACGCGACTTCTATGGTGGCCATTATGCTTCACGAAAAAAAACGACCGATAGTGAAGAATTCTTGTATTCATGTAGGAAATTTCCTACAGATGCTTCAGTCGCCTTGCCAGCTTGCCGCAACATCAGGGCAATCCCGGGGGTCGATAAGATCGTGTTTACTGCGGTATCTTTTCTGCATAACCGCAAACGACTGGCATTGCGGCGGAAAAACGACGACCGGTTCGAAAACCTGAAAGGAGAGCGCCTTCTTTGGGCTCCTTGCTGCCCTTGATTTTTAGGTTCCAGGTTGTCGGCTTCGAAGTCGGTTTGAGCAGCCCGCCAATTTTTTTATGGGTGTCCGCTTTCGCTACGACAACTTGATCCACCTTCTGCGCCCAACAACGCGACAACGACACTCGGTTCTTGATCGCTCCGCTGACGTGTTCCTGTTGCAGAGTTATTAAAGTTGGTAATTCAGATCTTTCACAGTGTTCTCTCTATCGGTAAGTTTTGATGGTCACCTGGCAGTTAATGCTACCGAGGCCCGCTTGCACCCCAAGGGCACTTCCTCGCGTTGTTTTCACAACGCTCAGGGCGCGCGGTACGACCGTGGGACACCACTCCCATACGATCTGAGTATGCCTGGTCTCAGGCAACGCTGTTTTCCCCTATTGGGTAAAGGCCCAGCGCTGGCCAACTTGCCCGGAATCGGGCGAACGTTTCAGTGTGGTTTCATGACATCACCTCTTTTCAATGATGCGGACTCGGTCCGCGGGTTTTGGAATATGAACGTCGATATTGCCGTTGCGGCAGTCGTCTCGGTTCGTGGAGTAAATACAGGCTTGCGCCGAAATGAAGGATAGGACCTCGCAGTCCGTGTCGGTTGGAAGATGGACCGGCGGCGTTTTGCCGCTGCGCATCAAAGGTCCGGGTGCGCTCTTGCCACTATACCCGTAGTGGCCACGGTTGAATCTATCGGATTCTGTCGATCGATGGCGGCAGTATGAGAACACATAATTCGGCCGTAACTTGGAAATTCAATCGCGAATCCGCGCCGTTAACGGGTTTGCCGCCCACGTCACTACCCCGCTGCGCTCGCTAGTGACGTGGGCGCCTTCGGATCGGGCAAGCCCGGCGCCAGGCATTTGCCTGTCACGCGGCTTGCACCGCTTTCCCGTTGCCCTGGACATTCTCGCATTTTCATTGTCGAGCGCTATTTCTGCGGATTGGGGTGTCGAAATTCGACGCCTGTGGATAAAAATGTCGATTTAGACGCTAAATCGCGGATCTCGCTGTTCGGCGTGTCGAAATTCGACACCGCCTGACGATTTACCCGGTAAATCGCTGCACCGTGCCCTACTCGTCCAGCTGCTTCGCCCGAGCGTCAGCCATGGCCTTTGCCAGGTTCGATCCGAAATTGCCTTCCTGACATCGCCTGACCATGGCTTTCAGGTAGCCGAGCGGTGATGTGTCGATCTTCTCCAGCGCCATGCAGTCTGCCCATTCGTCGATGACGTCCTGCGCCTCGGCTGTATCGAGCTCGGCTACCATGGTCCGAGCCGCATCCTGTAGTTCGGCCGGGACCCACGGGGCGACCAACACGGCAGAATTTTCATTTTCACCACTACTACTACCCCCTTTGGTAGTAGTGGGTGTTGTAGTAGTAGTTCTTTTTAGGTTTAAGTCCGTAGTAGGTAATGCTCCCGGGTTTTCCGGACCCGGTAGAGCCGCATCTGGTTTTACCGTATCCGGCAAATCCGAATATGGTGAATCGGCGATCTCCCGAATAAAGTAAGTGCCGCCGCGGATGCGGCCTTGCTTGTCGCGCGAGCGCTGGAAGCGCGCATAGCCGACCGTACGGAGTTCCCTGAGCAGCCGGTAGATCCCGTCACGCCCCAGGTTGCCGCGTTTGCGCAGATCATTCACCAGCACCTTCCAGTCATCCGGGCGGGACAGCAGGTAGCACAGCAGGCCCCTGGCCGCCCAGGACAGGCGATCGTCCTCGACCGCGCGCTGGTCCATGACGACGAAGCGATGCCGGCGCGGGGCGCGGATGATGGTGTTGCTCATGCCTCGCCGTCACCGAGGATGATCCGGGCGACCTCAGCGGCCGGGTAATAGACCCGGCGCCCGACCTTACGGCCGCAGGCCTTGAGCGCGCGCGTGCTCGAGTCGCTGGGGCATTTAATGCTGTAGCGCAGGCCGTCGGCCGATCGGCCCAGCAGTTCAGCCAGCTGGGCCTGTGACAGCAACAGGCCGTAGCGTTCGGTAATTTGCTGCGCCAACGACGTTACGCAGAAACTCGTCGTGTCTACCATTAGTGGTGCTCCCCGGGGTTCGTTTGCGAAGCCCCCAGTCTGCCACCGCTAACCGGATAAAATACGCCCGAAAAGTCCCCTCTGGAGGCAGGCTTTCGAACAAGTTTTCGTGCCCCCTCGACGCTACCATGGCCAATCTGTTGATACCCGCTTAACGGATTAGCTAGATGAAACACTCATCACCGATCATTCCTCGACTGATTCGCTTCCGCGATGCGCCCCGATATCTAGGCATGGACCGCAACCGATTTAATTCTGAGGTACGGCCGTTTTTGACTGAAATTCGCATCGGCAAGCAGGGCATCGCTTTCGACCGACTTGAACTGGACGCCTGGGTGGATCAATATATCTCCCGCAACGGGCGTCCCGCCTCCAGACTTATAGGAGAGCAACTATGGGACGCAAACGAAGCCCGGGGCTTCGGAATCGCGGCGGAATCTGGCACATCGAAAAACAGATTCTCGGCCAACCGATTCACGAAAGCACTGGAACAGGCGACCTCGAAGCGGCGGAACTGATACTGGCCCGGCGCATCGAGGAAGTGCGGCAGGCGAAGATATTCGGTATCCGGCCACAGCGCTCTTTCCGGGAAGCGGCGACGAAGTTTCTCGAAGAAAACGTGCATCTGAAGAGCATTGGCGACTATGCCATGCACTTGAAGCATCTGGACCCGTATATCGGGGACCTGCCATTGGAGAGAGTACACCTGGGGAGCCTCCAGGCGTTTATCGAGGCGAGAAAACGTGCAGGGGTTAAAAACAGAAGTATCAACCTCACGCTGGCAACGGTGCGGCGAGTGCTAAACCTTGCGGCAAGACTTTGGCGGGACGAAGCAGGGCTGACCTGGCTCGATACGCCGCCATTGATACAGATGCTCCCCCTGTCCGATGCTCGCAAACCCTACCCGCTGTCGTGGGAAGAGCAACGCAAATTGTTCAGCCATCTACCGAAACACCTTGCCCTGATGTGCCTCTTCAAGGTCAATACGGGATGCAGGAAACAGGAAGTCTGCAGCCTCCGTTGGGACTGGGAAGTCCAGGTACCGGAACTCGATACCTCGGTATTCATCGTTCCGGATTTCATGGTGAAAAACCGGGAGGATCGCTTGATCGTCCTGAACCGGGTAGCCAGGTCGATAGTCGACGATTTGAGAGGCATGCACAGGGACCGCGTTTTCACGTTCAGAGGTAAGCCGGTCAGGAGCATGAACAACAGCGCCTGGCAAAAGGCGAGGAAGAACGCCGGCCTGCCCCAGGTCAGAATTCACGACCTGAAACACACTTTCGGCCGGCGATTGCGGGCGGCAGGCGTGCCGCTCGAAACCAGGAAGGTGCTGTTAGGTCATCGCACCGGTGACATCACCACCCACTACTCCGCTCCAGAACTGGAGGAACTAATCGAGGCGGCCAACAGGGTGTGTGAAGACAAGTCCGGCAAAAGTCCGGCACTGGTAGTGCTAAAACGAAAGCATGCAGCGCATTGAGCCGCAAATCTTTGTTTTAGCAGGAAAAAATGGTGGGCCGTGAGCGATTCGAACGCTCGACCACCTGATTAAAAGTCAGATGCTCTACCAACTGAGCTAACGGCCCCCGTGAAGAACCGGGAATGATACCTGTCCCGGTTTCGATTTCAAGAGAAAACTGGAATTTGACTAGCCTGCACAGGCAGGCCTAATGTCCCTCCTTGCGCATTCGATCCAGTCGCTTGGTCGCGAGGCTCGCGGCGGTCTCGCCGGGAAACTTGTCGCGCAGCTGGGTCAGTACCTGCCTGGCCTCGGGATACTGCTTGAGTTCGTAATAGGTGTAACCGAGCTTGAGCATCGCGTCGGGTACCTTGTTGCTGGTCGGGTACTTTTCGAGCACGTTTTTGAATTCGACGATGCCCTGTTCGAAGCTGCGTGTCACATAATTGGCCTCACCGAGCCAGTACTGCGCATTGCCCGCATAACTGCTGTTCGGGTACTTGTCGAGAAATGCGCGCAGCTCGACCTTGGCATTCTTGTAGCGACCTTCCTTGAGGGTGTCGAAAGCTGCCTGGTAGGCGGCCCTCTCGACATCGCTGGCCGCCGACGGCGAAGCCGTGGTCTGGCTCGTCGTACTCGCGGCCTCCCCGGAAGACGCGCCGGCTGCCGCCGCGGCGGCGGCCTGGCCCGCCGCACTGGTACCGCTACTTGTCTGCGGCACGCTGATCGAGCCCGATGCGGCGCGGCCCGCGGCGCCGCTTTCGAGATCGCGCAGGCGGCGATCGATATCGGCGTACAGCTCGCGCTGGCGCTTCTTGATACCCTCGATCTCGTATCGCTGCTCCTCGATGGAACCGGTAAGCTGGCTGATCTCGCTGGACAACTGGTCGACCTGCTGGATCATGTCCATGACCGCTCGATTGTCGACCTGGCGGCCGACGCGGGACATTTCCTGATGGAGCTGCAACATCTGCTCCTGCAGGTCGCCGAGCTTGGCCTCGGATCGCTGCGACAGTTCGGTCAGGCGTTCGACGCGCAGGCTCAGCTGCTCCGGGGTCAGCGTGCTCTGGGCGTATGCGACGCCGGTCCCGGCCGAGGCCAGCACGAATCCGAGCGCGAGTAACCGCAGCGGACTGGTCGCGGTCTTCATCCTAGTTCACCGTGTAAATCAGCTCGACGCGACGGTTTTTTGCCCAGGCTGCCTCGTTGTGCCCGGGATCCACCGGTCTTTCCTCGCCGTAGCTGACGGTATCGATCTGATCGGTCGAGGCACCCTGGAACAGCAGTACGCGGCGCACCGATTGCGCGCGCCGATCGCCGAGACCGATATTGTATTCGCGGCTGCCGCGCTCGTCGGCGTAACCCTCGAGGCGGACCTTGACCTCGCCGTTGGCGGCGATGAAGTTACCGTGGGTTTCGAGGATCGCGATCGATTCGTCGGTCAGCGCGGCACTGTCGAACTCGAAATAAATGGTGCGATTGGACAGCGGGCCATCGGGCTGCTCGAGCATCTCCGCCGCGGTCATCTCGCCGCCGGCGATCGCCGAGGTACCGCCCTCGGTGCCGCCTTCGAGGCCGCTGGCGGACGCTCCGCCGCTGGTCTCGCCGCCGCTGATGCTGCCGCCTTCCATCGACTGGCCGTCGGCCGGCGGACCGTCCTCGATGACCTCTTCCTGTGTGGTGGCACAGGACGAAACGAACACGGCGAGTACCGCCGCGATCATCAAGGGTTTGATTAAGTTCGATGTATTCATGGATTCAGTGCTCCGTTATGTAGTTGGTTGTCACTTGTTTTCGAATGGTCCCCAGACCGGTTCGCGTATATCGCCGGCCTGGTCGGATAACTTGTTTTTCGCGCGTCCGTCGATCGATACCGCGTACAGAACACCGTTGCTACCCTCGGTGGACGCGTACAGCACCATCTTGCCGTTGGGCGCGTAGGAAGGCGATTCATCCAGCGAACTGTCGGTCAGAATAGTCAGGTTGCCGGTTTCGAGATCGAGTTGCGCTATTTTATATTCCCCGCGCAGCGCGTGCACCATGGCCACGTAACGGCCGTCCGGTGACAGGCTGGGCGCGCTGTTGTACTTGCCCTCGAAGGTCAGGCGCCGCGGTCTGCCGCCCTCGATGCCGACCTGGTATAACTGGGGAGTCCCCGAGCGGTCGGAGGTAAAGATGATACTGCGCCCGTCGCGCGTCCACACGGGTTCGGTATCGATACTGCGGTGGGTGGTCAAACGCTTGAGTCGCCTGGTCGAGGTGTTCAGGGTGTAGATATCCGGGCTGCCGTCCTTGGACAGCACGAGGGCGAGAAACTTGCCGTCCGGCGACCAGCTCGGAGCGCTGTTGAGCCCTTTGAAGGCCGCGACCTTGGAGCGCCGCGCGGTTGCCAGATGCTGGATGAAGATTTCCGGAAAAGTGTTTTCGAAGGACACGTAGGCCAGGTAATTGCCGTCCGGCGACCAGCTCGGCGACATGATGGGCTGGTTGGATTCGAGTACGTTTTGCGGGTTGAAACCGTCGCTGTCGGCGACCTGCAGCACGTATTCGTGCGCCGCGTTCTTCTGCGCGCGCACATAGGCGATGCGGGTATTGAATGCGCCGCGGGTGCCGGTGATCTGCTCGTAGATGAAATCGCTGATCTGGTGGGCGCGGCTGCGCAGGTCGCGTTTCTTGGCGGTCATCTTGCGGCCGAGCAATTGCCGGCGCTTGAGCACGTCGAGCAGGCGGAACTCGAGGTCGTAGACGCCCGGCGATTTCTCGCGTACCCGGCCGATGACGAGATAATCCTGGGCCGCGTTACGCCAGTGACCGTAATTCACCTGGCTGATTTCGTGCGGCATGCCCGGCATCGAGGCGCGGTCCATGGCCCTGAGCACGCCGCTGCGGTTCAGGTCGCTGGCGACGATTTCGGCCAAATCGACCGACAGCGGACTCGACAGTCCCGCGGCATCGAAAGGTACCACCGCGATCGGCAACGCGCTCTCGACGCCCTGGGTGATTTCTATCGTCAGGGTGGC